>JAYSST010000814.1:0-1006 GCA_043720435.1 Bdellovibrionales bacterium | reverse complement strand
CTTACTCCTGAACGTTAAATTCGATACGACGATTCTTGCTCTGACCGTCGAACGTCGCGTCATCGGCAATCGGCAGCGACGATCCATGGCCCACCGCTTCGATGCGATTACTTTTTATACCTTTATCCACCAAATAACTCTTCACGGCTTCGGCGCGGCGCTGGCTCAACCGAATATTTTTTTCTTCCTTGCCGTTTTTGTCGGTATGACCGCTGATCTCGATGCGCGCGTTGGGTTCGGTTTTCAACACCGCGACGATCGCGTCGAGCAACTTCTGGCTATCGCTGCGCAAGCGGCTGCTGCTGCTTTCGAACGCAACGGTTTTCCCGAGCAATAGTTCATTTAACTTGACTTGCAACGGCCCGGCCTTTTTGCCTTTCGCGCCGCGCGAGTTTGGTGTTTGAAGCTGATCGTTTACCGTCAGCTCGGTTCCCAGGGCGCTATCCAGAATTCGTAGGATCTTGGTTTTTGCCTCTTCACCGGAAACTTCGCCGCGAACTTCGACCGTCTTGTCTTTGAAAATAAGGGTTCCGTCTCTGACGGTCGATTTGAGCAACGGAAAGGTGTCACGTGCCTGATCGAGCCAAATCGGCTCTGCAAGATTCGACTTTATTTCGAGTTGATCCACCACGTTCGACAGACCGAAAACTTTCTCGGCGGAATTAATCAAGCTGGTCTTGGTCGCCTGATCCGGCATCGTTCCGCTTAGGGTGAGGACGGCGCCGCGCGATACAACGGTCATCGAAGCCGACTTAGCCAGCGCCGGTGGAAGAGCCACCTTAAGGTTTGTCGAATGAACATGCAGCCAGACGCAAACAATGCTGAGCAGCAGGAGCGCCAGGACAGTTATGACGTAGACGCGTTTTTCAGTGAGTTGCATAGATTAGATCAATGGATTCTAAGTGGTATGGCGCCCCGAACACGAATCGAACGTGCGACCTGCCCCTTAGGAGGGGGCTGCTCTATCCACTGAGCTACCGGGGCGTTGCGTAACGAAATAATTACT
>JAYSST010000813.1:0-1004 GCA_043720435.1 Bdellovibrionales bacterium | reverse complement strand
TGGCGGAGGACGAATGGGTTTTGACGACAAAGTACTAGAGATACCTGAATCGCTACCAATGCTCCCTGTGCGGGACATCGTAGTTTTCCCCTACATGATCTTGCCTCTCTTCGTAGGAAGAGAAGCCTCGATTCGATCGGTCGAAGAAGCACTCGGTAAAAACCGTTTGATCTTCTTGGCTTCGCAGCGAGAAATCACCGAAGAAAATCCAACTGAGGAAACGATCTACCAGACAGGTACGATCGCGCGAATCATGCGCATGCGAAAGCTTGCGGATGGACGAGTGAAGATCCTCATCCAAGGCGAAGCAAAGGGACGCATCACGAAGTATGTGAAGTCGTCACCGAACTTCGAAGTCTCTGTCGAGCGCATCGTCGAGGTAGGTTCGAAAGAACTTCCACTCGAGCACGAAGCCCTCATGCGAAACGCACGCGAGCAATTAGAAAAAATTATCGCGCTCGGCCGTTCGCTTTCTCCAGATATTCTTTTGATTCTCGATGACGTCACAGATCCAGGCCGTCTTGCCGATTTGATCGCGTCAAACCTCGGTCTTAAAGTTTCGGATGCTCAGCGCGTTCTTGAATCTTCAGATCCCGTCGCCCGTCTGAAACTCGTCAATGAAATCTTGGTCGCTGAACTTGAAGTTCTGTCTATGCAGCAAAAGATTCGTTCGACTGCGAAAGACGAAATGTCTAAGTCGACGCGAATATTTCTTGCGCGAGCAGATGCGCGCTATAAAGAGCGAGCTCGGTGAGCAAGATCAAAAGGGCGAAGAGATGGAAGAGCTTCGCGAGAAGCTCGTAAAAGCCGGAATGCCAGAAGGTGTTCATGGCGAAGCGATGAAACAACTCGGTCGTCTCGAGCGTATGCATCCAGATGCAAGCGAGGCTTCCATGCTTCGCACTTACCTCGACTGGTTGTTGGATCTACCGTGGGCGAAACAGACAGAAGACAGCCTTGATCTCGATCACGCAAAGATCATCCTTGATGAAGATCACTACGAA
>JAYSST010000812.1:0-1015 GCA_043720435.1 Bdellovibrionales bacterium | reverse complement strand
TTTTTTAGAGCGTCCGCCTCTGGAGCCTCTTTGTCGACCTCGATGACGCCGCGCACTTTTCCATTAACCTGCACACCTATAGAGACGACTGAATCGACTGTCAAAGCAGAATCGTATTCGGGCCATTTCGCATTGGAAACGAAGCGGTTCGGGCCGGTCGCAGAAGTGCCGGCGGCGCCAAGCTTCTCCCAAAGTTCTTCAGCCATGTGGGGAGCGAACGGCGCGACAAGTTGAAGCATCGTCTGCAGGACGGCTCGAGGCCGAGCCGGCGTCCGGTAAACCTCATTCAACAGAATCATTAGCGCCGAAATAGCCGTGTTGAAGCTCATCGTCTCGATGTCTTCACCGACTTTTTTAATGGTCTTGTGGAGAAGTCTGTTCAGTTCTTCAGGCGCACTCGAATCGTCAACGATCACGGCGCCGCTTTCGTCGACGCACGCGCGCCACAAGCGATCGAGGAATCGTTGTACGCCGCCGATGCCTTGATCTTGCCAAGGTTTATCGGCTGACATTGGTCCCAAGAACATCACAAAAGTACGCAGGACGTCGGCTCCGACTTTTAATCGAAGTTCATCTGGGTTGATGACGTTGCCACGCGACTTTGACATTCGTGCGCCGTCGCTCCCCAAGATCGATCCTTGGTGGGCGAGCTTCTGAAATGGCTCGTCCGTCGAAACAAGTCCCGCGTCGAACAAAACCTTTTGCCAGAAGCGGGCATAGAGCAAATGACCTACGCTGTGTTCGGGTCCGCCAACGTACAAGTCGACGGGCATCCAGTATTTCTGGGCAGCGAAATCGCAAAACGTTTCGTCGTTATGCGGATCGCAGTAGCGCAAAAAATACCAGCTCGAGCCAGCAGACCCTGGCATCGTGTCGGTTTCTCGTCGGCCTTCGCCAGAGACAGCGGCCCCCAGATCTGCGCCGGCTGTACCTTTATATTTTAAGAAAGTAGCGTCGCGAGCGAGCGGCGATTCCCCTTTTTCAGACGGTTTATAGTCGGCTACGTTCGGCAGCA
>JAYSST010000811.1:0-1013 GCA_043720435.1 Bdellovibrionales bacterium | reverse complement strand
TAACCTTTAATGTTTTTCGTGAAAAACTTAAACTCGGAACCGCGCCGAACTCCCATCGAGATTGAAATTCTCGCCGGCGATCAGGCGTGCTCGAAATGTTAATCGCGCTGATATATCTTAAACCCGTGGCCCACCACTCTTCAACGTGGACAGGCGTGAGATCATACGTTGCACCTAGCAGATTAAGTTTCATTTGTTCGTTTACGAAGTCGAGCCCGATGGTGTCAGGTAAAATACGCGCCCACCAAGGTTTCAGCCCAAAACCGACTCCGAATACGAGAGGGCCAGCCGCGTCCCGACCGAGGCGCAACGTCGGACCAGGCTTGCGAGTTTGTTCATATACATCGTGTGCTTCCGATTTCAAAAGCCATCCATCTGCATCCGGCTCAACAAAACTTTCGTAGAGTGTGTCGGCTTTGAGGGCCTTTTGTAGGCGTCGCCTCGAATTTACGTCAGAGGTTCCGAACTCGTACTCTTGTTCGATAAAGAGCGGAAGCGTCTCTTCGTAAGGGCGGACGAGGCCGGAGTCGGGTTTAGCTTGATACGTCTCGCGCAGCGATCGTTCCAGTGCGCGGCCGCCTTCGTCAGACATGGTCACAGACGACGAACGTGGTGGAGCGATCACTGCGTGTGGCGGCTTGTGCACCGGCTTCGGAGACCCGAGATCGTTTTTTGAAAGTTTGATCGGAATCGGGTCGGTGTCTTTTACTTCCCAGGCGGTTCCCGTAAGAAAATCGACCAGCCACGCAATCGGTGCGTACGTGAGAAAGACGAAATTTCTTCCGAAACTTTTTCCCCAACGATATTTTGTCGGCAGTTCATATTCCTGTTTCCCGGTGGCGGTATTGAGTTCGATTTCAGGGCGAATACTTCGTTCGACCTCAATGAGTTCGGGTGTACGGCCGACATTTTTTCCCTGAAAGAAAATCGTTGCACCGGGGGGCTCTGACCGAATCAGCACCGTCTGGTGCGAACCGTCCCGGGTCATAGATGCGCAGCCCGTGAATAGCGTG
>JAYSST010000810.1:0-2303 GCA_043720435.1 Bdellovibrionales bacterium | reverse complement strand
AGATCACAGATAACTCGGTCGACGAACATTTAGCAGGACACTGCAAACGCGTTACAGTTACGATTCATGCCGACGAATCGATTTCGGTTGAAGATGATGGCCGCGGTATCCCGGTCGCTCAGCACAAAAACGGAAAATCGGCACTCGAAGTCGTCATGACGGTTTTGCATGCGGGTGGAAAATTCGACGGCAGTTCTTATAAAGTTTCCGGCGGTCTGCACGGCGTTGGCGCTTCTGTCGTTAACGCTCTCTCGCAACGTTGCTCGGTCGAAGTAAAACGCGACGGAGTTGTATGGAGTCAGAAGTACGAACGTGGGAAACCCCAAGGTGATCTTCAAAAACTTGGCGCGGCCGACCACACTGGCACAAAAACTTCGTTCAAAGCGGACGAAACTATTTTCAAGCCAAACGAAGGCGAAGCGCTTTCGTATAATTTTAATACTCTGGCGAATCGTTTCCGAGAACTCGCATTCTTGAACGCGGGCCTCTACATCGCCTTGGTCGATGAGCGCACCGGCAAGAAACAAGAATTTCAATTTGCGACGGGCCTCGAAGAATTTATTCGTTACTTGAACGAATCGAAAAAAGCGCTGCACCCCGAGGTCATGCATTTCCGTGCGACGAAAGATAACGTCGAAGTGGAAATCGCGATGCAGTGGAACGATTCTTACAGCGAATCGATTTACTCTTACTGCAACAACATCAACACTATCGAAGGTGGAACCCATTTGATCGGATTCCGCGGAGCACTGACGCGAACGACGAATGCTTATGCGACTGCGAAGAATCTTTTGAAGGATTTGAAAGAATCTTTGGAAGGCGACGACATCCGCGAGGGCTTAGCGGCTGTCGTGTCGGTCAAAGTTCGCGAACCGCAGTTCGAAGGTCAGACGAAATCTAAACTCGGTAACACCGAGGTCAAAGGGATCGTCGAATCTTTAGCGAACGACAAAATTGCAGACTGGTTCGATCGCAATCCGAACGTTGCGAAGTTGATCATCGGAAAGTGTGTCGAGAGTGCACGCGCTCGAATCGCAGCCCGTAAAGCTCGCGAACTGACTCGTCGTAAAACGGCGCTCGAGGGTAACTCGCTTCCAGGGAAAATGGCGGATTGTCAGGAACGTGATCCAGCACTTTGCGAATTGTACCTGGTCGAGGGTGACTCGGCAGGCGGTTCTGCAAAGCAGGCGCGCGATCGCCGTACGCAGGCGGTTTTGCCTTTGAAAGGTAAAATCTTAAACGTCGAAAAAGCACGTTTCGATAAAATGATTTCGAACGAAGAGATTCGAATGTTGATCGCGGCACTCGGGGCCGGAATCGGCAAAGACAACATGCAGCCGGATAAGATTCGATATCACAAAATCGTTATCATGACCGATGCGGACGTCGACGGATCGCACATTCGAACTTTAATTCTGACTTTCTTCTATCGTCAAATGCCGGAAATTTTAGAGCGCGGCTACATCTACATCGCGCAGCCGCCGCTCTATCGTGTGAAGCAAGGAAAGAGCGAGCGTTACCTGAAAGACGAACGTGCATTGACCGAATTCCTTGTCGATTCGTCGATTACGAATCTTGAGATTCATGGTTTGAAAGACGGGACGAAAGAAGCCGAGCTGAAGGATTTTGTTTTAAGTATCCAAAAATACGATGGGTTGATCAAAGCGCTCTCGAGTCGTTACGACCGAGACTTCATGCGCTTCTTGGTCGAGCGAAACGAAGATCTTGATAAACTCATGTCTTCGAAGGCCGCGATTGAAAAGTTGGTCGGCGAATTCAAACAGTGGATTCAAGATCATCCGTTGTCGGGTCTACTCGGTGCCGACGTTACGACCGAAGATGCTGCGGACGGAAAATTCTCTATGACTCTTGCGACCACTCGTTACGGCAACAAGATGGTAACGAAACTGAAACCAGAGTCTTCGCGAAGCCCAGATTGGATCGAGGCGAATTCATTGTGGCAGAAACTAAAAAACTTCCTTCCGCTCCCAATCACGATGGCGCCGGAAAAGGGCATTGGCGAAAAGAAGCCGCTCGTCTTTGCGACATACACCGCATGGCTGGAACATGCTTTAGAGATTTCGAAAAAGGGCATGTATATCCAACGCTACAAGGGTCTTGGCGAGATGAACCCAGAACAGCTTTGGGACACGACGCTGAATCCAGAAAACCGAACACTTTTGAAAATCGAAATCGAAGATGCAATTGCGGCTGATGAAACATTCTCAATTCTGATGGGCGAACAAGTTGAGCCGCGCAGAAAATTCATCGAAGACAATGCACTCTCTGTTCGCGAATTGGAC
>JAYSST010000809.1:0-16264 GCA_043720435.1 Bdellovibrionales bacterium | reverse complement strand
AAATCGCGGCTAACGGCAAAAAAGTGGAATTGACCGCAGAAGGTAAGAAAAACTACAAAGTTCGTTCTATGACCGAGAAAGACGGTGCGAAAGTTGTTACCTACGAAACGAGAGTTTTGAGCAAAGAGGGCGCCTATTATCTGGTAAACGGCACTGTCCTCGACACGATTGAGTTCGATAAAGACGGCCGTGCTGCAAAAATGGTCTATAGAAATATTGGTCATCAGGGGATCCACGCAAAGTACGTCTACGGTTTCGATTATGAGGGTGGCCGGTGCTACACGCGGACAGTTGCGGATACTGATGAACGAATGATCGCAGATGTCCGCCTTTGTCGCGAGTTGAAGATTGCGATTAAAGGATTTCAATCCTGTTCGGAAAACGCGACTAAAGAGATATCAGCGATCGTAAACAAATACCCGAATGTCTATCAACGCGCAGTCTTTCGAAAAAACTCCTCCTTTGGCGCTGCTGCGTTGGCGGGGGCACACATTGAAAACTGCGCTGACGACAAAGCGCTTAGCCAGGCGCTGAGCGACGAGACGCTGTGGGCATCTGCCGCAAATGGAGACTCGAAATCTGCAACCGTCGCTCAATAACGCAATCACCGTGAACATGGCCGATAGCAATCTGGAATCAGTAACACAGAAGCACCTCTGGTATGCTTCGCCAAACATGAGCCTGAGGAAAGCATCAACTATCCTCGGCGGCTGCTTGTTTGCGCTTTCAGCTCTGTACTATTCTGGCGGTGCAGAGTTTATCTACAATCAAATCGTGTATCCACTGCAGTTTAAGGTGCGGAACGCGCTCGGACTTTTTCCAAAACTCGATCCGAGAATCAAAATCTTTGCAGTCGATCATAAAACGATGACCGACATGCAGCTCGAAACAATTCCTATCGAACAATGGACGGCCCTTTTCAAAGCTATCGCAACGATTCATCCAAGTGCGATTTTAATCGATAAAACTTTTCCACTTCCACTCAGTAAAGACGCGGATGCGGTTGCAGAGCTCAGCGCCGCCATTTCGGCAAATTCACCTGTGACGGCAGGGGCGTTTTTCGTAACCAGTCCGATCGCAGGATTTTCCGAGGTGAAAGGGCTGCCCGAACACTTAGGAATTCAGGCTTTACCCTGGGTGAAACCGACGCCAGGTTTTTTGTACGGTCCGCATGAAAGTTTGAGAACGGCTTTCACGCATCTTGGTCATGTTAATTACGAAGAGAATGGTTTCATTCGGCCGGTGATTTCTTTGAATTCAAAAGAGGGAATTCCATTTTGGGGACTTAGCTTGGCTGATCAGCTCACTGCTGAAAATGAATCTTTATTCGTCAACGGCCGGCTCTTGCCTGTTAATCACCGCGGACTGGTTCTGGTCAACTTAGCACCCGCTGATGAGTATTGGAAAAGAACGTACAGCCTGATCACTCTTCTTCAAAAGGCGCGATTGGGACAACAGCTTACTGAAGTCAAATCGGATGATGTCGTGTTGATACTTGCGGATATGGTTCAGGGATCGACCGCCTTTAAAACGACACCAGCGGGAACCATGCCCGGCGGTTTCGTGATGGCGGAAGTCGCTAACAGCGTACTCACTGGAAAGTGGTTGCGACCTGTGGGCTTGGAGCCCTTGTTTCTTTTGCTCGGCTGTATTCTGGGAATGTTTCTCGCGCTACGGTTGAACGCGATTCCATTTGCCCTCGCATTGATGGGTGCCGAACTACTTTTTGTAGGTACCGGGATCGCAGCGTTCTGCTTTTACGGGCTACTTCTGCCTTGGGCATTTCCCGCGCTGGGACTCGCACTTTCAAGCAGCGCCGTATTTGCAGAGAAGACTCGGATCGCTGAAAAGAAATCCCGCTATCTTCGGTTTTCCCTTGAGGGGATGATAGGCCCCAAAAAACTCAACGAAATGACGGCGGGCAAAGTAACGAAGTGGTTACAGCCGAAGAGCCAAGTACTAAGTATCATGTTCGTCGACATCGTGGGTTTTTCGATGACGGCTGAACAACAAAGCCCAGAACTCGTATTCAAACATTTGCGAAATCTTCTAAGTGATATATCGGACATCGTTCACGAATGCGGTGGCATCGTGGATAAATCGTTGGGTGACGGCCTCCTATGTTTTTTTGGGTATGAACACGACACAGCCGCGTTGAAGGCGGATAGTACGAGCGTTTTGCGACATTCCGAACAAGCACTCGACTGTGCAATTAAAATTCAACGGGCGGCGATTGAGCGTTGCTTGAAAAGTAGTTCCGCGAATCCGCTCTATCCACTTCGAATCGGAATAAATACCGGCGAAGTTTACATCGGAGATCTGGGTGGCATGAATCGAATTGAATTCACAGTCATCGGCCACAGCGTAAACTACGCCCAACGGTTGGAAAGTGCGTGCGAAATTTACCATATCATGTGTGGCCGAGCCACTTGGGACCGAATTCCAAAATCCAGAGCGTTATCAAATGATTTCACCAAAAAACAGATTCCTGTAAAGCATCATGAGGAGCTTAGTGAAGCTTTCGAATACAATCCATTTTGTGATGATCCCGCATCTCTTCAGCAAGCGCTCGCGAAAGTAAGAACGGCATTTCGGCTTACAAGAAGCGAAGAGAGATTCGCAGTCAAACCGGAGCTCGAATTTAAAGTAGTAACAAATTTTGGTGACGGATCGCTAATGGATTACTCTCGGTCCGGTGTCTCAATACAGCTCGGAAATTATTTCGGCAAAGGAACCTTGCTCAACTTAAATTTGACGTCCAGCGATGGTCGTCTGCAGGCGCTTTTTGCATCCAACGGAATTACATCAATCTCAGGTGCCGTTCGCTGGAGCCATGCGAATGGAACGGGCTTTCGGCACGGCATAATGTTTACCAGATTTACATCTGAACAAAGCGACAAACTAGTCAACTGTATGCGCGACTATTGAGTCGGGAAGTCGCAGACCGGAAAATCCGTGTTGGTATAACCGGGTCCGCTCATGACGGCTATTAACTTAGATTCGACCCACGTCGTTGGAATCTCGAACCATACTTCTCCGGTTATTCGATTTCGGACATGGATAGGTACAGCTGCGTGGAAACCGGCATCGTCGCGCCGGATGAGGTGACCTTTGAAAACGGGTATTCCCGGAGGATCGTTCTCATCCAAAACTAAGCCCCGCACGATCGTGTTTCCATTTTCCAAGGTTTGCACTTCAGTGATCAAAAGCCAGGGATAGCTCCCAAGAGTCACAGGTGGCGGATCTGCGGCTACCGCATCACCGCTTCCGCCATCAGTGGAAGTTTCAACTTGTGAGGTCGTCAAATCGCTGTTCGCTCCACACGCGGAAAGTGAGAAACCACATGCTATAAGAAAAACGATTTTTTTCAGCATTGGTTTCAACTTCGCCTCCAGTTTCTAAGTTACTCCCGACCGTGCGAGATTGAGTAAAACAGTCGAACTCAGTATAATGCTGTTCCAATTTGATACTAGGTGATCGGGCAGAATGACACGTCGGCCGCCATAGCGAACTGCATTCAATCTGCTCGCGCCAAGCATGGCGGACAGCAACCAAAGGTCACGGTAGAAAAAATTTGCCGAGCGAGACGAAGAAAACCCAGGCAGGCAATTCATCAACTGATAAGACGGCAAGTTTCCATGGATTGTGTATGAAACCGACGGAACTATCGTCGGCTACGCCTACGCAGGTGGGTTCCGCTCCCGACCTGCATACGAGTGGACTCTCGAATGAAGCGTTTATGTTCGGCAGGGATTTCATCGAAGGGGAATCGGCCGAGATCTTTATAGTCGACTGCTGAGACATTTAAACGAGTTAATTAAATTTCACTTTCAAGACGCTACGTTTACCCGGTTGTTTCTTGGCACTGCAGGCCTCATAAAGATTTTTCGCAACAAAGTATGTGTTCATCTGAGCAGCGCAGTTTTCGTCGGGTATTCCACTCGTCCGCTTCTGCCTTGCAGCCGCCCGGATATGTCAGCTCGACGCTGACCTTATAGGCTCCGCCCGTTCCTTGTTCGTCCGGTACGACGGGCAAGCATTGATGGATCGCATTGACCCGGGATAGCAGCGATGACAACTTTGACATGCAAGCGGTCGCAAGTGACGAGGTATCGAGGCAACTTCGAAGAGACTTCATTTCGGATTCATATTCCCGAACTAAAGTTCGGCTTGGCTGCTCGGCGGCGATTGCATTTGCAGGTTGAAATGAAAACAGGACTATCAGTGTTTCTAGAATCACGGTTTCCTCTAGTTCATCAAAGTTTAGAAGAGGCGAGAAAACTTGTCACATAAGTTATAACTTTGTTCTCGAGTTTGACTCGTGACAGAATATTCTTGCATGCCCAGAGATGAATCGTACGTGAACATTGAGCACCTTGCTACGATCCGAATTTTTGCTAGTCCAGACCAGCAGATTTTAGTCGGTCAGCTATGGAAGAAACAAACCGCGATCATGGTTTTTCTACGGCACTTTGCGTGCATTGCCTGTCGGGCGCATGCAGCGCAGGTATGGAACGACCGCACGAAGTACGAGAGCAGCGGCGCAAAAATAGTATTTATCGGAAATGGTCAACCGAACTGGATCGAGAAATTTCGTGAAGACTTGGGGATCGATAAAGGTATTATTTTAACGGACCCATCACTAACGAGTTTCAAGGCGGCTGGTTTTAAAAACGGATTCTTCACGTTGCTTCAGCCGGCGTCGGTTGCGGGTGTAATCAAGCTGGCCAAAGACGGCAATGTTCAAAAACCTTATTCTGATGATGCCGGTACACATTGGCAAATGGGCGGTATATTGGCCATCAACACAAGCGGGAAAGTGTTATACCGGTACGCCAGCAAGGCGCTAGGTGATTTCCCCAGAGAGCCACATTTGGAAATTATCAAGCAAGATGAAGCCGCAGATGTGAAGTTCTGAACGCGCGAGGTGCCCTAGGGAACAGGGAACAGTGAACATGACGAGCAGAGTTTCTCCATTCTGAATTCCACATACAAACAGACGCTGCATCTCAGGCTTTAACGGAATCAACATCGACGGATGCCGGGTTCTTTTATAGGCCCGAATTGCGATGAGTTCATCTTCTTCGCCTTGCTAAAGTGTCTGTCGCGCGCTCGCCGTAAAGAGCGGTGCAAAATAACCGCGGTACGCATAGATCAAAAATCCTTCAAGCGCAGTAAAGACAAGCCCCGGCACCAAGCCTTCTCCATTCATCAAAAAAATGTGGACGGCGATAATATTGACAAGGACAGGAGCAAGGAACGCGAGACCGAGTGGCAACATTCTTCCGCTCAAAACCAAAAGCCCCCCGACGAGTTGAAAAATTCCTACGACTTTCATGTAGCCAGTTGGCACGATCACCGTCATGTACTGAGCAATCAGCGAACCTTCGACCGGCGGCGGCTGTGGTAAAAATGGGAAGAGAATGTTCGCACCAAAAACAGTGAAACCAAGTCCAACTAAAACGCGGCATAGGATAACTGCCTTGCTTTAACAATTACTGGAGTCTCGCAAAACGTGCGTATGGTCTAGCTACCGCAATCTTGAAGTTTTCCTAACTGAAAACCGGGCCCATTGTGTGCGAGCAAGCCTTGCGCACGCTAGCGGAATTGCCGAGAAGCCGTCGTGGGTGTACTGCGCGCGGTGAACGTCATTTTAATTGTGATCTCTTTTGGCATTCTGGCTGCGGCTGGTCCAGTCCAACCGCCTGTCAAGGCTGCGCCCCCGGCGACCATTTCAACTGTGACTTTGCAGGAAGCGAATTGGATCAAACTGCAGGAACTGCGGTCGAAGCAATTGAAGACCTATCAAACGACAACTGGAAGCGTGCAACTTCTTGAAAGTGACGTTGCAACTTATCTAACCGAAGTCGAAAAGCTCAAAGTGTTTCCCGACGTGCCCGGATTTCGAACTTGGATGAAACAGAACCAGTCGAAGGTCTTGAGTCCTGAAATGACCGAATTGATGAAAGACCAAAGTGTTTCGGAATTTGCGACCGCGATGTATTTTAACTACACTGCAGAGGTCGCGGCGAACTTGGATAAAAATCTAACGCTAGTAAAGCAGGGTTCCGGCAAGTCGTCCGCGCAAAAAGGAAGTGTTCAACCCGAGGCTCCAACCCCGGGCGAAAAGTACTATCGGAAAACTCAAGAATCCATTTGGGGCCATCCCGCTGTAACAGTCGTCGCGACGACTGTTGGGGTCGCATCCGGCATCGTCGTGGCAAAAGCCGGTCAACTTCTCTTCTTCGGTCCGCTTGTTCGAATCACCAACACCATGACAGGCCCGATTATCGATCCCGTTATCGAACGTGCTGACAAAGAAATTAACTCGACGTATGGAGTACATCGATGGATTCTTCGTTGGAAAGCTTTTACGACCGGCGACAGTGCTCGGGCAAAAGAAGCTCGCCGGCAGGCAGCGACCGGCAAGGACCTTATTGGCGACGCGCGGCGGTTTTTTCACCCAGCCATTTCGGTCGAAGATTTTACAGCGGCACATCTGGAATTCTACACAGAATCTTTGAAGGCCGATTCGTTGTGGAAAGGATGGGAAAATGCGAACAATGTCCGTGCACGAAATACCGGATTCGAACTTCTCTTTCATCAATACACAAGCTTCGGAGAACGACAAAATACCTACACGGTGGCGATTAGTGTCGCTGAGTCTGACCTTGAGAGACATGTAGCCAAGCTATTGAAGGCAGGCTTGACAGAAACCGAAGTTGAATACTTCCAGAAACTTGTAGCCGAATATCAAGAATTAATGATTTTCGAAAACCCACATCATGGCGCACTCGCGACCCTCGGCCGGAAAATTGAGGACGTGGTCATGAATTGGAGAGGGCGCGGTGTGTCGGAGCAGCTCATCAACAAGGCCTACGGTTCTCAACGTGCAGCAATTACTTCGTCCAATCGCAAAGCATTCTCGCTCGCATCATTTTTGTATGCCGAGCTTTTTTATCGAGAAAACAATCTGGCGCTCAAGGATCTTCCAAAGCTTCAAGCACTCCAGGAGACCAACCGCGAGCTCTCGGGCCTCTATCAAGGGCTCGAAGAGGATCGGGTAAGAATCGAAAAGATCTTTGGAAGAATGAATCTAAAATATGACGTTCAGGCGCGTATCGATGAGCGAGGATTCCCACTGGGTGGCCCAGCACGCCCGAAAGGTGTAGCCCCTATTGCCGATCCGGTTTACCAGGCTCAACAGCGATGTCAGTTGGATTTCGCGAAGCTGGCTCCTGAGGTTCTTGCTGACTTAGGCCGCGCGGCTAAATAGAGGTTTAGCTGATGAACGTTCCTAACATTCCAAAAAAATACCGGCCGCGGGGCTTTGACGTTTTGTACGAGGACCGCGATCTGATCATTGGTAACAAGTTCGCAGGCTTTCTGACCGTCGCGGCGAAATGGGAAAAAGAAAATACCATCGAAGAGATACTCAATTCTTACGTGCGTAAAGGTAGTGCGCAGTCGCGCAAATTGGTTTACGTCGTTCATCGGCTCGACCAAGCAACGTCGGGTGTGCTTATTTTTGCCAAGAGTGAAGAAGCGCAGCAGTATTTAAAGAACAATTGGAAGACGACACAGAAGACCTACTACACGATCGTGCGCGGGCACATGCCGAAGAAACAGGATACAATTTCGAGTTTCCTTCTGGAAGACGAAGAATACATTGTTGCTTCGACAACGGATGCAGACAAGGGAAAGCTCGCGCAGACAGAGTACACTGTGGTGAAGGAGACTCCGCACGTGAGTCTTCTTAAAATCAATTTGCTCACCGGGAAAAAAAATCAAATTCGAGTGCATATGGCAGAAGCGGGGCACCCTGTTGTCGGCGATGTGAAGTACGGCAAAGAAAATTCAGCGAAAGCAAACTTGATGCTTCATTCCTTCTCGATCGAATTCACCCATCCGTTCAGTGGCAAACGTATTCGCGTTCAGGCCGATGTTCCCGATTACTTCAAGCGCCTCGTTGACCACGCATACTGACATCAGTTGCTCGCTGGCAGTTTCATGGGTACCATCTTGTTTTACTGAAGACTGAGGTGCCGTCTTGAGAAAATTAATTCAACTAACTGCCATTGGATTTTTCTGCTTCTCGGCCGCGGCGGGCCAGGCGGATATCTCGGCGGTCAACCTGCCCGTGTCTAGCGAAAATGAATCGCCGGCCGGGTTGATTTCGGAGCTCGCGAAAGCCAGCGGTGTGACCATGAACTCGTTTGATTGCAATCATGCGATTTTGAATGGAACCGGAAAATCCGGGTACGTCTTAAATTTTTCGCGACATCCTGGAGAAGGAACAGAAACCTGTAGAGCTCGTTTCTCGCGGGATGGAGCGTTGCAGGATATCGACTGCAGTTTTGAATCGGTTACCGATTCTATGGGTGACGAAAACAGTCGAACGGTTGTCAAAGCACAGCGATTTTATGATTCTTCCGGGCTGCTAACTAAAGTTGCTGGCAGCTACAAAGAAACGCGGTTGCGAGATCGAAAAGTGATGCGCGACCGCAAGTTAAAATCTGCGACCGATGAAACGCTCGAAAGATTGACGAAACCCCTTATCAAGATTCCCCCCGAACTGTTGGCGTTGGTAAAACGCTAGCAAGCACTTCCAACTAAATAGGAGCTCGAATGAATTCTGCTAAGCAAATCACCGGAGCTTGCCTATGTGGGGCGGTTACAGTCACTGCGCGACCGCCGAAAAATATTTTTGACGCCTGTCATTGCGGAATGTGTCGCAAGTGGGGAGGTGGCCCCGCTATGACCGTCGAAGGTGGCGGCGATGCGCAGATTAAAGGTGAAGAGTTCGTTTCGACCTACAACTCTTCGGATTGGGCCGAGAGAGCCTTTTGCAAACGCTGCGGGACTCATCTTTTCTATAAGTTGAAAAATACTGGTTTCCGAAATTTTTCGGCAGGCCTATTTAAAGAGGTGGAAAAATTTCGGTTTCACGTCCAGATTTTTACCGATTCCAAGCCGCCGGGCTACGATTTCGCTAACAAGACTTTGATGATGACTGAAGCAGAAGTTTTAGCGAAATTTTCTGGAAAGTCTTAATTCGCGCCCCCGTCTGTCGAGGCCGCGTAAAATTTCCGAAGGCTAATCTACTTTCGTAGGAGCGGTTGAAGTACCGTTGTTCGTAGGTCCGATGACAGACGGACTTGGAACATTCGGTGAAACTGCGTCGGTCGCCGGAGCGTTCAATGCTCGAGCTTGCTGTTCTGATTGTACCGGTGCGTTCGTCGTAGCGGGACGAACAGTGTTATCGCGCGAGAACATATAGATGAGCGCAGCGACGACGAGGACGGCAATCGCAATCGCCCAATACGCTGTGCGATTGCCTGTTCGTGTTGTCCCGTAAGGGCTCGGCGTTGTCTGTGATGTCGTTACCATTTGAATCTCTCCTGTGGTTGATCTTACGTGATCAAGACTCATGCAAGTCGAGGTCCGCAGAGCTAGACCCGTTTAATCGCGGATGGGTTCAATGTAGGAGTTTTTGCCCCGCGTGGCTGAGGCACTGCGTTCGCCTCTTCTTACGTCGAGTGCGGATCGAGTGGTGACGCAAATAAGCCGATGAGATCCCGAAGGAATTCTCGTTGAATGCTAGAGTCTTTTTCTAATCTCAAAAATCGCAGCTGGATGGGATTGGCCGCACTGAATGTGGTGCTGGCGTGCATCTATTTTCTTCTCGCAAAGTTGGGGCTTACCCTCGCAACGATAAATCAAAGTGTTTCTCCTGTTTGGCCAGCGACCGGCTTTGCTTTTTCAATTGTATATTTATTCGGTTTTCGAACGCTTCCAGCTGTATTCGTCGGAGCGTTCGTCGCGAATTGGCTACAAGGCGGCTTCGTTTTCTCCGCAATATGTATCTCATTTGGAAATACGAGCGAAGCATTGATCGGAGCGATCGTCCTCAAGGCTGTGTTTGCGCGAGAAAAACAGCTTGGTCATCAGACGGCGACAGTTGCCTACGCTGTTGCTTCAGCGCTTGGTAGTCTCGCCAGCGCCTCTATTGGTGTCGCGACACTCTACGGAACAGGCGCGATAACCGACAAAAATGCTCTCGTTTCTGTATGGACGACTTGGTGGATAGGGGACGCGCTTGGCGGACTGGTACTGAGTCCCGTCATCATTCAACTGCGTAAATTCGATCTTCGTTGGAAGGAATCAGCGAATACTTTCGGCGTTCTATGCATGGTGTCGGCGGTCTGTTGGTTCGTATTTTTTAATAGGGCCGGGGGCGGATTTCTTTTTTTACTATTTCCGGTATTGCTTTGTGCGCTTGCCGGAGTAGGAAGCTTTCTCGTTTTGTTGACGTCTGCAATTGTGTGCACAGTGAGTGTCGTCGCGACAGTAAGTGGTCACGGTCCGTTTGCAATTGGCAATCTAAACGAAAGACTTGTTCACCTTCAGCTTTTCCTAGCGGCATATGCCGTGACTGGACTAACACTCGCAAGCATCAGTCGGGCGAGACTTTCGAGACTCGTCGCAGCGGTTTTGGTCGGTTGTTGGGCTTTGGCGGGCGCGATATTTCTGTCATTTGATGCGTCAGAGAAAGACATCACTGAAACGCACCTAACTAATTTAACAGAAGACTCCAGGGAAAAAACTTTGAGCCAGTTGGATTCGATTCAAAGAATTCTTCGTGGAGGCGTGGGATTTTTCGCGGCCTCAAAATCCGTCGAGGCTGACGAATGGCAAGCCTTCAATAAAACTGTGAACGTCATCGAGCAGCATGTTGGAGTGAATGGTTTAGGTGTTGTATGGCCATTGATGGAAAAAAACATCCCTGTTCTTGAGCGCGAAATGAAAGCACAGGGGCATCCTAATTTTCGTGTTAAAGCGGTGCAAGGCTTCGAATCGAACTCTCGATCGGAGAGTCAGCCGAGATACGTCATTAAATTTGTCGAACCAGTTCAACGAAACGAAGCTGCTCTAGGTTTAGATCTGTCTTCCGAACCCAATCGACGATTTGCTGCCGAACTGTCGAGAGACACGGGTCTACCGGCCATGACTTCTAAAATAGTTCTTGCTCAAGACGACAGCAAGACTCCCGGGTTTCTGTTGTTCATGCCGATCTACAAGATAAATGTCCCGCTCGACGCAGTTGAGAGACGTCGAGCTGCACATGTCGGATGGGTATATGCCCCTGTAATATATAAAAACTTTTTCAATCAGATTTTCGCGCAGACAAGTGACGAACTCGAGATGCAAGTTTACGAAGGGGAAGCGGGAGACCCATCGAACTTAGTCTTCAGCAACTTTTCAGTGAAGTCCGCTATTTCAACGAGCGATAGAGAAATAAAAATCGCAATGGGACAGAAGCAATTTCTGATACGTTGGGTTAAGTCACCGAAGTTTGTTTCCTCACGTACGACGGTCATTGCGTGGGTTGCATTTTGCGGTTCGCTCGCCGCGCTTTTACTCGCGATCCTGATATTGACCATTCAATCTATTGGACATCGATCTCGTGAGATAGCAGATGAATTGACCGCAGAGCTTTCGGCCTCGCGCGAAAAATTTAAGCAAGGTGAACGACGTCTGCTGTACGCCTTAGATGGTTCTAACGACGGAATCTGGGATTGGCACGTTGAGACGGCAGAAATGTATGTCAGCGGCAAGATCGCCGAAACTCACGGTTGGCCACAAACGTTCCGCGCTAGATCGGTGAAGGACTTGAGCAGCTTTGTTCATCCTGATGACTCTGAGATGATTCGCGTGTCTATCGATCGGCTTTACAGCGGTCAGACTACTTCACACGAGGTTGAGACCCGTTACCGTACGACGAGAGGTGAATGGCGCTGGGTCCTAACCCGTGGAAAAATCAGCGAGCGGAATTCATACGGCGTACCAACTCGCATGACCGGTGTTCACATCGACATTCACGAGCTGAAAACCGCGCAGGGTTTGTTAGAAGAAACACAGTACCAATTGAAAAACATTGCGAACACCGTTCCGACGATGATCTCGCTTTGGAACAACGAGCTAAAATGCGAGTTTGCGAATGACCTTTTCTGCAAATGGTTTGGTCTAACGCCTGACCAAGTCACCGGTCGTGCGCTGAGGGACCTGGTCGGAGAAAAGTTTTTTGAAGAGCGGGTTTCGATTTTTCAAAAGGCGCTATCCGGTGAACAGCTACATTACGAACGTGAAACAGTGAGGGCGGTTGACTCTGCGAATCGCCACGTCATCGCAACGTACTTGCCGAACAAACGTGGCGAAAATCTTCACGGCTTCTTTCTCTTTGTTCAAGACATCACGGATTTAAAAAACGCGGAACTTAAAGCACTTGACGGACAAAAAATTGCCGTCGATGCCGTGAAAATGAAGTCCCAGTTTCTGGCGAACATGAGTCACGAGATACGGACTCCCTTAAACGGAGTTGTCGGAGTCGCAAATCTGTTGAAGGAGACTGAACTCGATCGTGTTCAACAGGATTATTGCGATATCATTTCTCGTTCGTCTGAATCGCTTCTAAGCATCATCAACGACATCTTGGATTTCTCAAAAGTGGAAGCCGGTAAACTCGATCTTGAATTGGTAGACTTTAACCTTGAAGAGCTACTTCACGATGCGCTGCGAGCCTTGTCTTTTTCCGCGAAAGCCAAGGGGCTATCTCTTACTTCGGACCTCAAGTTGAGCTCAAAATATTTCACAGGAGATCCCGGCCGAATTCGACAAGTGCTGACGAATCTCATTGGCAATTCAATCAAGTTCACGGAGGCCGGTGGCGTCACACTACGTGTCGTCGAAGAGAGAGCGTCGGTTCGATCGCGGTTGAAGTTTGAAATTCTGGATACGGGAATTGGAATGTCAGAGGCAGTGAGAGAGCGAATGTTTCAGGCCTTTGCTCAGGCCGACGCTACGATGACTCGACGTTTTGGTGGAACAGGACTTGGCTTGTCTATTAGTAAGCAGCTCGTCACTCTCATGGACGGCGACATTGGCGTCGAAAGTACGCTTGGCGTCGGTTCAAACTTCTGGTTTCGAGTCGAACTTTCGCATGGGAGCAAGGTTTCCGACACCGCACTAAGCTATTCAACTACAGTTATAACGGCAACGAATCGACGAGGACATATACTTGTTGTTGAGGACAATAAAGTGAATCAGCTGGTTGTGACTGCAAACTTGAAACGAATGGGAATGACTTTCGATGTGGCAGAGAATGGTTTCGAGGCGTTAACCTTTTTGACCAGCAAAAGTTGCGACCTGATTTTAATGGACTGTCAGATGCCCGAAATGGACGGTTATGAGGCGACTGCAAAGATACGCCAATTAGCGGACGCGGAGGTTGCGAGACTTCCGATCATCGCCTTGACTGCAAATGCATTCAAAGGCGACTTTGAACATTGTCTTGCCGTGGGAATGAACGACTACCTAACCAAGCCAATCAACGTCAGTGCGCTAGCGCTCATCCTCGACAAATGGCTTCCGGCGGGTTCCCAAAGCCGCACCAAGCTCCGCGCCTGAGTTTGTTCGGAATGACAACGTCCGAAAACAGCCAGACAACCTGGAAAAGATCGCCTACATTGAGCGAATGACAAGAGACGACATTTATTTCGAGGCGATGAAGGCGCGCGATCACCGGTTTGACGGGAAGTTTTTTACCGGCGTCAAAACGACGGGCATATATTGTCGTCCGATTTGTCCCGCAAGACCCAAACGAGAAAATGTGGAGTTTTTTCGGAATATGCACGAGGCGGAGAAAGCGGGCTACCGACCATGCCTCAGATGTCGGCCCGAAAGCGCGCCGCACTCGCCTGCGTGGATTGGGAAGTCTGCTGTCGTACGACGGGCCGTCAAACTGTTGAACTCGAATGAGACGATCGAATTTGACGAAGATAAGTTTGCGGGACGTTTTGGTGTCAGTGCACGACACCTGCGACGCCTCTTTGCTGAGCAAGTTGGAAAGACGCCGAAACAGTTAGCGTTTGAAATACGGCTCAATCTTTGTCGAAAATTGATTTCCGAAACGGCTTTGCCGATCAGTGAAATAGCATTTGCCGCAGGGTTTACTTCGGTCCGAAGGTTTAATGATGCGTTCAAGGCGCGATTTAAAAAATCTCCCAGCGGGATAAGAAGAGGTCACTCTCTGAGTGATGAACGAATTCGTGTGCGCCTTCCGTATCGGCCGCCATTTGATTTCCAAGGATTGATAAATTCCTATTCAAATCATCGAGTCGGCAACCTTGAATGGTTTTTAAATGGAAAAATGCATCGGGTAGTTTCGTTT
This sequence comes from Bdellovibrionales bacterium, assembly GCA_043720435.1. Lineage (GTDB taxonomy): Bacteria > Bdellovibrionota > Bdellovibrionia > Bdellovibrionales > JAMPXM01. The sequence goes on along the minus strand of JAYSST010000809.1, from coordinate 2,034 downwards.
CCAAAACCGATTGGAGTAGCGGGCACCGGCCGGACAACCGGAATCGTCGCAATTTCAAACGACATCGTAGCTTCATCGCTGGTAGTAGAAATTGATTTTCCGGATGCGTCGATGATCCACACGATCATTACTCGGGTCAGAAACCTTTTTGATCTCGATTCTGACCCGATTGTGGTGGCAAACGCGCTCGAGTCTGATGTTCACTTGAAAAGACTTTTGAGCGACTATCCCGGCATTCGAATCCCAACGGGATGGGATCCTTTCGAGGTTGCGATCTCGGCGATCCTTGGTCAACTTGTCAGCGTTTCGCGTGGCCGATCGCTGGTTGCAGATTTGATTGAAATGCTAGGACAAGATTCTGGCCTGACCAGCGATGGCAAGAAAATCAAATTGTTTCCGACTCCGAAGCAGATTGCCGATGCCGATCTTTCGAAATTGAAGACGACCAGTGTTCGTAAATCTACACTAAAAGATTTTTCTCGCGCCATTGTTGAGAAAAGGATTTCTCTCGAGCCCACCCAAGACGTTGACCAGTTTTTGAAGAGTGCGCTTGCGATAAAAGGAATCGGCCCGTGGACTGCGCAGTATATCGCGCTTAAAGCGATTCGTGACGCGGATGCATTTCCCGGGACCGATCTAGTTCTGGCTCGTGCGGTAAAAGTATACAGTCAGAAGACGATCAACACTATGCGGCCGTGGCGCGGTTATGTTGCTGCTCTTATTTGGCGAAATCACGCAGGAGGAATTTAGCGATGGCACTTGTGCAGTACAAGATGAATTCGGTAATTGGAGCCTTGTTTTTTGTGACAAGCGACAAGGGTCTGCGCGGAATTTTTTGGAAACGGCAGACGGCATCGATGTTAGACACGTTAAGCGGTCCTTCCATCGAAGTCAGACATTTGAACCAAGCCGTTCGAGAAATTTCGGAATACCTTGCTGGACAGAGAACGAAATTCGAGGTCAGTCTCGATGTTCAAGGCGGAACGACCTTTCAGACGCAAGTTTGGACAGAGCTAAGCAGAATTCCATATGGGAAAACCCTTTCCTATAAAGAACTCGCCGCGAAGCTCGAGACACGCGCCTGTCGCGCCGTCGGCACGGCCAACGCTAGAAATCCGCTGAGCATCATTGTGCCTTGCCACCGAGTGATCGCGACTGGCGGCGGCCTCGGCGGTTATGCAGGGGGGCTCAGCCTCAAAAAGCGACTGCTCGATTTAGAACGCTCAACGTCCGCTGTTCACTGGTTGTGAAAGTCCAAGATCTTTCGGATGTTCGGCCAGTCTTTCGAAGTCGACCTCGGTTGGATCTTTTGCGCCGGGGCCTGCGTACGATGCGCATCCGCCCAAGGCTTGAATTTGTTTTGTGATGACGGTCTTTGCAGCCTTCTTTCGATAGTCGTCATAGAACGCTGTTTTGTTGAGATGGCTCGTAGAGACGTAATGTTTTTGTAGGAGCTCGGTAATAGTCCACTGGCCTACTTTACCTTCGTAATTTGCGTATCGCTTCAGTTTGAGTTCGTTGGGTCCCTTCGTGATCATGTCGATCAACGCAAGTTTCAGGGCATAACACTGAGTTTTCGCTTCGAGCTGTCGTTCGCTGTCCTTAAAGAACTTCGCGACTTCGTTCGAAGTGCCTGCGTTCGCGCGGTTGTAAGCCAGCGAAATTGCAGCTAGCGACAACAGAATGAATAGAAGTTTGACAATGCCGATACCCGTATCGCGTCTTGCTTTCATATGGGTCTCCGTTCCCTTATGCCTAGGTAGTGCAATCGTTTGTCCATTCCGTGTTCGCCGCGGGGGTGGCGTTGACGACTGTTCTCGTAATGAACATTGGCTAGGGCATGGACAGTGTTTGGTTGGTGGAGAGAGTGTGTGGAGACGGGGATGATTCAAGGTTCGAGGCACGTTCATCCAACGGAGAAACGATGCAGCACCGGCGCTGGTGTTGCATTGCGACCGGTGCACTATTTCTGGCGCGGCCTCTCGAGTCCGCGTTCGGGTGCTTTGTATTTTCCGGTTCGAATGAGTTTCACTT
>JAYSST010000808.1:0-2312 GCA_043720435.1 Bdellovibrionales bacterium | reverse complement strand
GAGAATGAAAAACCGCCGCTCAGAATCGCAGCCCCTGGCAGCGTCTTTCGCAGTGATAGCGATGTTTCGCATTCGCCGAACTTTCATCAAATCGAAGGAATCTGCGTCGATAAAAAAGTTTCGATGGCTGACCTAAAAGGTACGATTACTTATTTCGTCGGAGAATTTTTCGGCAAAGGTTTGAAAACTCGTTTTCGACCTAGCTTTTTCCCATTCACCGAGCCTTCGGCGGAAATCGATTGCCAGTGCGCCGTCTGCAAAGGCAAAGGTTGCCGCATGTGTGGTGACTCGGGCTGGGTCGAGATTGGCGGAAGTGGCCTCATTCATCCGAACGTCTTATCGTTTGCGGGAATCGATCCGAAAGAATGGCAAGGGTTTGCGTTCGGATTTGGCATCGAGCGAATGGCCATCATAAAATACGGCATCAACGATATTCGCTTGTTCAGTGAAAATAATGTCCGCTTCCTGGAGCAGTTCGCACTATGAAACTCTCACTTCGCTGGCTCAATGATTTTGTCGATGTGAAAGAGTTCATGCGCGATCCTGCGTCTATTGCGTTGCTAGCAAAAACGCTGACCAACGCCGGGCTCGAGGTCGAATCCATCGAAGACCAGGCAAAACCTTTTCAGAATGTCTTCGTTGGACACATTTTGGAGAAGGGCAAACATCCTGGTGCCGATCGTCTTACCGTCTGTCAGGTTACGACTGGTGACGGCGTGGTTCACCAGATTGTTTGCGGCGCTACTAATCACAATCAAGGCGACCGAGTGGTCGTCGCCCTTCCAGGCGCGGTACTTCCTGGAAACTTCGCGATTAAGCATTCGAAAATTCGCGGCGTAGAATCAGCCGGCATGTTGTGCTCCGAAAAAGAGTTGGGACTGCTCGCTGAGGGCGCTGATTCTCCTGGAATATTAATTTTACCTAGCGAAGGTTCAGGGGCAGCGCCGATTGGAAAGTCGTTTGCAGAGTACCGTGGACTCGATGATGTCATCATGGAACTTAAAGTGACTCCGAACCGCGCGGATTGCCTAAGCCACTATGGGCTAGCGCTCGAAGTCGGTTGCCTTCTCGGACGCGAAGTAAAAAAGCCTAATGCGGAAATCAAAGCTGGCGCGTGGGCTGGCGAAGTATCAGTTGATATCAAAGCCGCAGACCTCGGGCCTCGATATGCTGGTCGACACATTCGCGGAGTTAAAGTAGGCGCGTCGCCAGATTGGCTGCGTCGTCGTTTAGAATCGGTCGGAATGAAGAGCATCAATAACGTCGTTGATGTCACAAACTATGTGATGATGGAAATGGGCCAGCCACTTCACGCCTTTGATATTCGCGAAATCAAGGGACTAGCCATTACCGTTGATCGCGCACGTGCAGGTGAATCGTTCACGACGCTCGATGGAACTGAACTGAAGCTTGATGGCTCCGAGCTTACGGTCCGAGATCGCGAACGTGCAGTGGCTTTGGCCGGTGTCATAGGCGGAAAAAATTCTGGCGTGAGCGAATCGACGACCGAAGTTTTTATTGAGAGCGCGTACTTCACGCCTGGTGCAGTCCGCCGGACGATGCGAAAATTCGGACTGAGTACAGATTCTGGATATCGTTTTGCGCGAGGAATTAATTCCGAGACTACGGCCGATGTCTTAGATCGCGCGACGAGGTTAATGATCGAAGTCGCAGGCGGGGAAGCCTCGAGCAAGCGGGTCGACATTTATCCGCAGCCGATTCCGCGACAAGAGATTATAGTTAACATTGCGGTGATCGAATCACGGCTGGGATACAAGGTAGAAGTCAGCGACTTCGAAATGTGGATGAAACGTCTAGGCGGTGAACTCCGCGCAGTGACACCGGGAACATACAAGTTCTCGGCACCTCCGCATCGAACCGATCTGCACATCGAGATGGATCTCGTCGAGGAATTCGCTCGGCTCAATGGCTATGACAAACTACCCGAAACTTTGCCAGGCGGAAGTTTCGCGCCTGCCGGGCATGATGCCATCGCCGTCCAACAAATGCGTGTCAGGCGCCTGCTTCAGGGTCTTGGTTGCCTTGAAGCTGTGAATTACGCATTCACCGGTGATCGTTATCAAAAGGGATTTATCGGTGAGGCTTTGGCGCTTCGCGAGGCGGGTTTACATGTACCCGACGACGATGTTCGATTGATCAATCCATTGAACGAAGAGATCAATGTCATGCGTCGGTTGCTGGTTCCATCGCTTTACCGCAACTGCGTTTACAACTTCCGTAGCGGAAACGCTGTCGGTCGGTTGTTTGAAGTCGGGACGTCCGTCCATCGAGCAGAGGGCGGCCGTACTGAA
>JAYSST010000807.1:0-16281 GCA_043720435.1 Bdellovibrionales bacterium | reverse complement strand
ACGCGAGTTGAATATACCCACGTGAGCGACGAGAAATCTAGGAGGTCAGACTAAATTTATCTGCTGGTAGGTCTTGCCTTGGCTGGAGCGGCACTTGGTTCAGCCGGTGCGCCCATACCCATACCGCTGACGACGCCGCCGAAGCCATATGCTCCCATAACCATACCCATACCATGTCCCATTCCGATGCCGAAACCCATTCCCATGCCCATGCCTTTGACGGAACACATGTTCGCCGCTCGGGTTTTGGCGTCTCCGTGGCTTGTAAACGACGAAACCAAAGTGCCTCGATTAAAAACTTTAACTGTTTCTTCTTTTGCGCTGACGATCTTTTCAGAAATAATTTGCCCCTTGCTGTCAGTCGCGATGACCTGTTGCAAAGTATCGCCGTCTCGTACGAATTTTGTGTCGCGATAATATTCTGGCATCCCGATGACTCGTTGGGCTCGCTTCGTCATATATCCCTTCGAGTTGAGGCAGCCCCAAGTGTACATGCCAATACCGAGTTGCGCGACTTGGCGCTCGCCGTCGCCACAGATAAAACCACTCTCCGCCGAAAGCTTTTTATCTGCAGCCGAGTCCGAGACGTACCAGCCGAGACTCTTTCCCCATTCTTGTGTAAGGCTCTTGTTCAGGGCCTCCATTTTCTTTTCTGTCGCCCGAACGACATCCTTTGCTGCCGCTGTTGCTTTCTCGAAGTCCCTAACGTTTGCGACGGCAGAATCAAGCGCAACAAAAAGTTTCGGTGGAACTTCAGATGCGCCAGCTTTCGCTTCCGCGATTTCCTTTTCGACGTCTGCTAGGTCGGACCGGTAGTCGCGAAGATGACTCAAGTGTGTACGGTAGTTTGCCTCTTGCGCGCCATGATCGCGCGCGGCCGCATGCAGCTGATCGGAGAGTTCATCGGCCTTGTTTTGTTTGCCGATTACCGTGGGCGTGATCGTACGATCCTCTTCGCTTTCGTAACAAGCGATTAGATTCGCTTCGGCCGTCGTTGTGAATATGGCGAGAACGAGAATTTGAAACGCTAGAGACTTCATGGAACTCCTCAGTTGAACATTGCGAATTTATTTGTTCGTGCGAGCACTGCGAATAGTTTCTGTTTGAACTAGATTTATTTTGTTTAACGCCACGGCCTGGCTGCAAGCGAATTCCTGGCAGCACGAGGCGAGCGGTTCAAGCGAACGGATGATTTGCGCGGTGTCGGCATTTGCTTTTAGAAGCGAAGCATTGGCGCGATCGCGATATTTTATCGCCCATTCTTTGTCTCTTTGGCTCATCTTCTCAAGTCCCTCAATTTCCATTCGATCGCAGTCCGACTCGCCGTCGCATGCGAATTCGATTGGATATTTACCGTCGTGCGAGTCTCGAGGGCGGAATGTGTTCGCGACATCCACATCTTCGGGGTCTGGCAATTTCAGGAAGCTTTTGATCGATGTTTTTGCGACTCCTGATGTTTCATCGCAAAGGGCATTGGCGCACGAAGCGTAACGAAGCACACCGTTTTCGTTCTTCACACGAAAGGGCATTCCAGAATTCGGCAACATTTCTGCAAGGACAACCGACCCGTCCGTTGCTGCCGTAAATTTCAATACATGCCTTGAAATTTTCACGCGGCCCGAGGCTCGGTCAGACGAACACTGTATTTCAACCGGCTGGCGAGTGAGCGAAGCCCATAGATTGAGATCGAACCGTTTGGCGGAAGAGTCCATGTCACGCCGTTAATCAAAAATTTTCCCGGTTGGTTTTGTATCGGAGTCATTCGCAACGTCTCGCTGCCACCCGCATCGCGCATCATGAGAATATTGAATTCGGCACGAACTTCAGCGGACTTATTCTTTTTCCAGGCTATGATCATTCCTTTTACAAATTCGCGGTCTTCTCCGCGCGCGCGATCGAGAAGCGCCGTTTTCAATGCCTGCGACGGAACCATTGAACCCATCTCTTGTGCTAACAGTTTAGCCTCGCTCGCCTGCCATAATGCGTTTGCGTCCGAGGCACCGCGGGCCGTTTGAGTGAGTGCAATTGAAATGAAACACAGAGCGATCTGAACTAAGTACGCTCGAACCATAAGTATTCTTAGTTTAGCGATGATCGCGATTGCGGGCGAGTCCTAGGGAGTCGATGGCTGAAGGTCTCGACCAAGGAAGGTGCTTCGTTCAATGTGTGGATGAATACTTTTCGCGATAAGCCGAACCGATGGTCCAACGCGTCAAACTGTTGTAAACCCTACGAGAAGCCCGTTTTACCCAAATTTTTTTAGGAGTTTCCCTATGAAAGCACTCGTGACTGCGTTCGTCGCTCTTCTCGCGTTTTCGTCGTTCTCTTCAATGGCTGAAGCACAGGGACGTCCGTTCCCAGGTGCTATTCCGCATGATGGAGGACCGATGATTCATCCACCGCGCCCAGACTATCGCTCGGACCAAGCTGGCCAAATTTATAACTCACTGAGCGTTGTTCAGCAGCGGATCGATCGAGCGACCATGCAGAAGTCTGTCGGTCGACTAACTTGCAGGGAATCTCGTGTGCCCGGACCAGCACACAAGTTTGCTCGGTACTCGTGCGCGCTGGCAGGGAGCCGGCGCACTGGCACCGACGCGCCGATTTATGACGCGTTAAACGTTGCTGCGCAGCGCTTTCAGCAACAGATGTATGATCGTTTCGGGCGACCTGTGACGGATCGTTGGGGAAACCCGGTGTATGACCGCGAAAACGTTTCTGATGTGAAGCAAGTTGGAAATTTGCAGTGCACAGAGACGCGTCCTGTTCGTGGCTACGCGCAAACTAGCTGCACCCTTCAGTAATTTCTATGTAAACTGAATAAGACTTTTAGCAGTCTGCGATTTCCAATTAAATTTATTTAGAAATCGCAGATCCATTAAGACCGCAAAATCGACGACCGCATAGCCGGCCAATGTTAACACATCGGCCGCTGCTTTTAGAGTTCCGCCCGTTGCCAGAACATCGTCAATCACGATGACTCTTCCGCGACCCGGCTTCACTTCAACCGTGTCTTCTCCATATTCAAGTTTGTAAGACTGCGAGTGAACCGGCGGCGGCAATTTGCCTTTCTTCCGAACCGGTACAAAACCGACGTTTGTTTCATGCGCAACTGCGGCTCCTAAAATAAAACCGCGCGATTCAATGCCTGCAATCGCATCGCACTCGGTGTCCCGAATCAGATCAGCCAATTCCTGAATCAGTTCTGGGAAGAGAGTCGATCCTAAAAGCGGTGAAATGTCTTTGAACGTGACGCCCGGCTTAGGAAAGTTAGGGATGTCATGAATTAACGCGAGAAACTTTGGGTCAAGATTTGTCATCACGCTTAGCCTATGAGTACTCTCATCCGCATGTCGAGCTTAAGCGAACGTGCAGCGAGAGAAACTATAGTTGAAATCGGTCGCCGTCTTCACGCACGAGGCTGGCTTGCCGCGGCTGACGGCAACATAAGTCTGAGGCTTTCCTCGGATAACATTTTAATCACTCCAAGCGGAGTACACAAAGGCTTCTTAAATGCCGATGAAATCTGCCGCATCACGATCGACAATCGCGTGATGGAGGGCAAACCGAGTGGCGAGCGTCTGATGCATCTTGCCGTCTACAAGAATGCACCCAAGGCCGTCGCCGTCGTACATGCGCATCCGCCTGTTGCAACGGCATGGACGATCGCAAAACCGAACATGAAGGAGCTTCCGGCCGAATGTCTTTCTGAGGTCATCCTAGCTGCAGGACGAATTCCGTTTGTTCCCTACGCGCAACCCGGAACCCAGCAAATGGGAGATCACCTGATTCCGTTTTTGCCGGATTGCCGACTCATGATTCTCGCTCGTCACGGTGCGCTCGCTTGGGGTGAATCATTAATTGAAGCCTACAACGGTATCGAACGTCTTGAACACGCAAGCCTCACGCTTGCGCACGCCCAAAGCATCGGCGGGCTGACGCGCCTACCGGATGACGAGGTGGAACGCCTCAGAGAAATGCGTTCGAAAATGGATGGGCGCACGTTATGAGCATACGACCGATCAAGCTCGACTCGCTGGGGCTTCGATTTAAAACACGCGTCGATACGGTTATTCTCGAAATCTTGGATCAGCGACTTTTGCCCGACCAAGAAAAATGGGTTCGCGTCGAATCCGCAGCGGCAATGTGCGAATTGATTAAAACGCTCGCAGTGCGGGGGGCTCCACTGATCGGAGTCGCCGCGGCCCTCGCGCTCGTTGTTGAAGAGCACGTACTCGGAAAAAACCCAGACACAGTTGATGTGGAGCGAATCAATAGATGGCGAAACGCGGCCGTGATGTTGCGCGAGGCCCGACCCACAGCCGTAAATTTGATGTGGTCGATGGACCGAATGCTTTTGGCTCAGAAAAATTCGAAGAGCGTGCTTTCGGAAGCAGTTTTTATTTTTAACGAAGACGTCGCGATGTGCGACTCGATGGGAAACAACGGAGCAGGTCTTATTAAAGACGGCGACGGAGTTCTTACGATCTGCAATACCGGTGGGTTAGCAACCGTTGGTTCAGGAACAGCATTCGCGGTTCTTCGTCGTGCTCATGAACGTGGAGTAAAATTCCAAGTTTATGCGTGTGAGACGCGTCCGCTTCTTCAGGGTGCGCGTTTAACAACTTGGGAGCTTGCGAAGTGCGGAATTCCGCACACATTGATTACCGATAGCATGGCGGCAGGGCTGATGCGGCAGGGCCGAATCCAAAGTGTTTTCACTGGCGCCGATCGCGTTTCTGCAAGTGGAGATTACGCGAATAAGATCGGCACGTATTCGCTTGCCGTCTTAGCACGACACCACGAGATTCCGTTCTACCCCGTTGCGCCGTTCTCGACGGTGGATTCTAAGTGTGTCGACGGCAGTGCGATCGAAATCGAACAGCGAGATCCCGAGGAAGTTCGCGGATTCGTAAGTCCAGCGACACAGGTGCGTTGGGCTCCGCGTGGGGTCGATGTTTACAACCCTTCATTCGACGTAACTCCGGCTGAACTTGTAACGAAGTTCATTTTGGACCGCGGAGTTTACACACCGGCTCAGTACCGTGAAGCCATAAAAAGAGGTTTGTGATGTGGGCGATTATTGGCGGCTCGGGTTTTGAAAGCTTTGAAGGCGTAAAGGAGATTCGCGATCTCGATCGCTCGACTCCGTTCGGCGAAGCATCGAGTGGATTACGGCTGATCGAGTTTAGTGGCCAACAACTGATATTTCTTTCGCGTCATGGCCGTCATCATGAGCTGACCCCGAGCGAAGTAAATTATCGCGCAAATATTTACGCGCTAAAAAAACTTGGCGTCACAAAAATAATTTCTGTGTCTGCTGTTGGCAGTCTCAAGCAAGAGCTTGCGCCCGGTGATCTCGTCGTCGCTTCGCAGTACATCGACAGAACAAAAGGCATTCGCGAACACACGTATCTCGGACGGGGGCTTGTTGGCCACGTTTCGCTAGCCAAGCCGACATGGACTGGCGCCGCGAACGTCGTGCGAAAGCTTGCGACCGAGAAAACCGCTGGACTCGATTTTAAAATCCACTTCGATAAAACCTATATTTGCATTGAGGGCCCATATTTTTCTACTCAGGCCGAGTCGAACAGCTACCGTCAGATGGGAGCCGACATTATCGGCATGACCAACTTCCCGGAGTTTGCGCTCGCGCGTGAAGCGGGCATTTCGTATTTGCCGTGCTGTTTCGTAACCGACTACGACTGCTGGGACGACGCCATCGAGCACGTCACGTTGCAAGCGGTGCTCGAAACTATGAAGCAGAATAACAAAAAAGCAGTGAAGCTGATCGCAGCGCTTCTAAAGGCAGCGCCGGACAGCGACGCAGCTTCGCGCGATGGCGGTTTGAAAACGAGTATGATGACGCCGCTTTCGTCGCTTACCCGCGAGCAGCGCGAGTGGACCGACGTGCTGTTCTCTTGAGCCGCTAGATAGCCAGAACTCCCGGTGGGCATCGGCCCTACGGAGCGATTCTCTCGATCTTTTTAGATTCTGGTTTCAAGTAGCTAGCGGGTAGGCCCGCTTGGATTGCCTTTGCTATTGCGTCCATCGTGGCTTTGCGCTTGTAGACTTTGGAGTGGATCAGACTTACTTCGCGGGTGGGCACGGGTTTCGAGAACTCGCGCAGTTGCTTCGACCGTCTAGAGTCATCGATGTCCTCTGCCGCTAGTGCCGGAAGAAGAGTGTAGCCGCCGCCTTGATCGACCATTTTGCGAAGCGTTTCTAAGCTACCGCTCTCGAAAAATGCGCGTCCGTTCGGTTTACGCTTCTTCCTGTCGCTGCAGATTTTCAAAGCTTGATCGCGAAAGCAGTGACCCTCCGAAAGCAACCACAGATCGCTCATGTTGAGATCATCGCCTTCTATTAATTTCTTTTTCGCTAGGGGATGTTCGGCTGACACGTAGAGGTTGAAAGGCTCGTAAAAAAGTGGTCGCTCGATAACATGCGGATCATCGAGCGGAGTCACGAGCAGCCCAACATCTAAAGAACCCTCTTTGATTCTGGTCATCAAATCTTTGGTTTGCACTTCTTCAAGTGCAATTTCAGTTGCTGGGTGCTTTGCGCTGAACCAAGAAACCAATTTGGGCGCAAGAGAAGGGCTGAGTGTCGGGATTATGCCGATGCGGATCGAACCTGCAATTGAATCTGTGTCGTCTGCCGACAGAGCCTTCAGCTTTTCACTTTCAGCCAAAACAACTTGGGCCTGCTGAACGAGTTGCAAGCCGAGCGTCGTCGTGCGGATCGGCTGATGTGTGCGATCAAAAATCTCGATGCCTAGTTCTTCCTCTAACTTCTGAATTTGCATGGAGAGGGTCGGCTGCGTAACAAAGCAGGATTCAGCGGCTGCACCAAAGTGACGGTGCTGGGCGACGGCGACGATGTAGCCAAGTTGCGTCAGGGTCATTGGAGCTCCTTTGGGCCGCTAGGGCGGCGATAGAGTTCATCTATATCGTGTTCGATACTATCAATTGGATCAATCGCTTGTCACCGCTTATCTTGAGATTAACAACAGAGGAGTTTTTATGCTTGGTATCGGTGAAGTGTTCCCGGAAGTACGGTTGGAAGCCTGTGTGTCTTTGGAAAAAGGGAAGGAATTCAAAACTGTTTTTACTCGCAAAGACACAGCCGGATCATGGGCCGTCTTTTTTGCATGGCCATTAGACTTTACGTTTGTTTGCCCAACCGAAATTGCCGAGTTCAACAGTGCCTATGGCCAATTCGCAGATCGCGACACCGCACTCTTCGGGTTTAGCTGCGACAGTCAGTTCGTGCATCATGCGTGGCGCACCCACCACGAGGACCTGAAGAACCTTCAATTCCCAATGCTCGCGGATACCAAAAAAGAACTAAGCGAACAGCTTGGAATTTTGCACAAGCAAGACAAAGTGCCGCTTCGCGCGACCTACATCGTCGATCCAGACGGAATCATTCGCTGGGCATCAGTTAACGATCTCAATGTTGGCCGAAACGTAAAAGAAGTTCTGCGGACTCTCGACGCCTTGCAGACCGACGAACTCTGCCCATGCAACTGGGAAAAGGGCCAAGCGACTTTGCAAGCGTAAGTAACAACGAAGGAGTTTTGTATGTCGGCACTTTTAACTGCGGTGGATCAAATGCTCGACGGTCGGCAGACGTCCGTCGTGAAAGATTTGAAATTGAATTATCGGCGTATGATCGAAGACAGTTCTCTTTCAAAACAAGAAGGGGCCCTGCTTTCTATCGCGCTCGCGAAGTCAGTGGGCTTTACGTCATTGCTCGAGGCTGCAAAGAAGGAAGCGGCCGACAACGGGGTCACCGACGCTGGCGTTGTGGAGGCAGAAGAAAATGCGGCAATAATGGGTATGTTGAATATCTACTACCGTTACCGACATTTTGTAGAAGAAGCGGATCCGACTGCAAAAGAAGCCTACGGTGCAGCGAAACTTCGCATGACGGCACTTGCGAATCCGATTCTGGGCAAAGAGATGTTCGAAACGCTCGCGCTTGCGGTTTCTGCTATCAACGGTTGCGAGATGTGCGTTTCATCACACGAAAGTGCTCTTCGCCATCTGGGCGTGTCACGAGACAAACTGCATGACGTTGCGAGACTCGCAGCTGTCGTAAAGGGCTTGTCTTCGTTACAGACAGCTGCGACCTAAGTCCGGTAGGACCTAGGGAGAGAGCGTTGAGAGCTAGTCTAAAAACACCGATAGTCTCATATGATACGGGCATGGGCGGCACTAGCCATTTTATTCATCGCCCTGCTCGAGCCAGCGCAAAACGCCGACGCGTCAAGAGACACGACGTTGTGTATGCGCGAGTTCATAAAAATGGGGGCCGTCGCTGAACCGCTGGCGATGGACGACGCGAAGCAATTGGCTGAATCAGCGTGGAAATCGACTGAGCGTTATTTAAGACGGTTCCGAATTGCCGACACCGCAGAAAATCGCACTCGAATTATCGAAGTGTACGACCAAGCGTTGTCGCACGAGTTGACGCCGCTCGGCCCTGCAAGAAAGGTTCGAGGGGAATATGGTTTTCGTGCGGTTGATGCGCCCCAACTAGAAGCGTTAAAAGATGCGGGAGTACCACGATACATTATCGAGCACCTAACGGTCGATCATCACAATTCATTCGGCGCACATCTTCCGGCGAACGTTAATTCGACGACGCAGATTTTGGATATGCTTGATGCGTCCAGTGCCGCCTTCACTCCGCCTGCGGAGTTTAACAGAATGTTTAGCCACTTTGCTTCAGACAACATGGGCGATGCGTTCGGTTTGGCTCGCGCTGTGACAAGAAACGCAAACATGATTCGTGTGAATCCCGAGCTTCGCGAGGCGATACGAAAGCTTGCGATCGCCGAGGACTTTGGCGTTTTTGGATCCGAGTTGAATTTAGCTGCGAGCGACCAGTTGGCGGCGCTCTTGCGCCTCAACGACGCGACACTTATCTCGATCGACACTGGGCGGACGTTCATGGATCGCGTACGACTCGACTTCGCAGAAGACACAAAACGAAAACTCGATCGCTCGGGCGGCCTTTACGATCGCGTTCTTTTTCCTGAATCAAAAGGGGATAGAGATTACATCGAGCGTCTTGCTAAAGAATTTCGAGAAGCTGTTGCTGCAGGAGTAGCTCGAACTGAAAGACTTCAACGTGCGGTCGTGTCTCCTTCGGGACTTCCGGCTCCGGTTTCCTTTGCTGACCTCAGTTCGCAAACTTCAACGAAACGTGGCGAGTTTGAAAAGTGGGTGACAATCCCTCAGCTTATACGAAAACGAGAACTAGCGGGAGAACCGAAATTTGAGCGGAACTTTACTATTACTGGAAAGTTCTCAGATCCGACCCGAACAGTGATAATGGCCAATCTTCCTCAGCGCGGGAGCTCCATGCTTGTGACCGTCCCGGGCCAAACGCGAAGTTTCGCAGAGGCATTTGTTGAAGCCGAAATGCGGGCGATTGAAACTAATGACGGGAAAATTAGACTTCAAGGCGCAAACGTTTATAAGTTGGCCCAAGATCGACTCGAGCAAATTAAAAGCGGTAAGTGGCGTCCGCAGGGTCGACCGGACGGCACCATTGTTTTTGGAAGCACGTTTATGACGCCTGACCAGTTTCATCGCTTCGTGGAAACCAATCTTCCGCTGCTCGGCTATCCCTAAAGGTACCGGGCGACCGAGTCTATTTCCCGAACGCCTGTTTGAGCCACAATTGCCAGTCAGTTTCTTTTTCAAATGAAGAGACCGCAAAATCGCCGGACCTCTCGGTGAATTCCGCAGCGCCGTTCGGAATCCAAATTCCCAAAGCACGATAGCCTAACAGGTGAAATTGAAAGTCCGTCGTTTGATAAGCGGTACCGAATCTGCGCTCGATTACGGTTTGATCAAGCGCTCGTCTTACCTCCGAAACAGCGTGCGCCAATCGCGCAGAAATTCGTGTTTCGATTCCGGTCTTAGTGATTTCGGCCACACGGGAAATTTCGACGAGTGACAAAAAACTTCCGAGTTCGCGACCGCCACCCATGAATGCGGGCGAATTTTTCATTGCAAAAGTGAGATCAGCAGCGCGGAAGAAATCTTCGAACAGATAGTTTTTCATCGCCGTTGAAAAATCGCGGAGCGCTGGAGCAAGTTCGTTTTTGAGTGCCTCGCTTGAGAGAGCACTCGTCGTAAATGTTTTTGCAGCTTCCGGTTCGGCGCGACCTTGTTGACCGTGCACCGGATCGAGCGAAGCTTCGGTTAATACCGGCAGCATCTTAGCTATGAGAAGAGCTTCGTCGTCCTTACCGACTGAAGTGCCCGTAGAAAGAAAGCGTCCGGAATTGATTTCATATAAAAGACGCCGGTACGGAAGTCCGACATACGACTGCACCTGCGCCGAACCGACAATGTATCGCGCAGATGGCGCGACTTCGTACGCAACTTCTGCCATTTGCATGAGGCAAGCATCGCTCGCATAGACAGAGAACGGTCGACCGGCGAGGGTTTTCGATACAACATTCGAAAGAGCATTTCGCAAGCCTGGAATTGAAAGTGATTCTCCAGTGTTTGGATCCGCCATCAAACCGCCAAAGCGTCCAGCCATTGGCTGTGGTAATCCACTTAGGGCGGAAGTCATTGCCACTAATTCAGGTGAGGGTCTTCGTGTCGTTTTTCCGCTGCTCGCGTTCCCCCCGGACCAACCTTGACCATGACCCCAAACGACAACCATATAATTCTCGGCTGGATATTCGCGAACGCCCCAATCGAGAAATGATTCAAGACGCGCGCCTGCCGAGACCGCAGACTTTCCTCGTTCCGAAATCATGTCGACAATCGGCGAAGCAATTTCAGAAGGAGTCTTCAGTTCGTAATCTTTTTTGGACGTCGCGGCTGCATACGGCCGATCTTCGCGCTGAAAAATGTGGAGGCGTCGAATTCCGTTTGAACCCTCGGTGTCGACACTTGCGATAAGATCGGTTTTTAACGTTGACCCCGCGTAGCGGCCGCTCGCGAAACTGCCTTCCATTTCGTCGATATCCCAGAGTGCGTACGGGCTTAAATCGTTGTCCGCCGCCATATAGACGAGAACCGTCCAATCTTTGTAACAAGATTTGCGATCGACCTTCGCTATCGCGAGACGTTTTTTGTACTTCGAATAACCGACGTTGCCGTCTGCGGTTCGAGCCGAGTCTTTTGAGAAATCGAATTTAGCGAGGTCGCGACCGTTCCATTCATCGCGACAAGGTTTCTTCGGGAACCAGATGGGGTGCGCGGATTTGATAGGGGCAGCCAACCCTTTGCAAGGCGGTGGTGTCACCAACATAACGATCAACAACGAAAGCAAAATTCGGGGCGCGGTAGTGCTGCGCCCGGGTTTCATTACTTCGCCTTGTTAGCAGTCGCAGTCAAAGACTCGACTATCGCTGCCAACGGTAAACCGGTACGTACGGCTGTCTGTATGGCCATGTCCTTCCAGAATTTCGGTAGCGGCGTGCGTGCGTCCCAAGCTCCAGTCAGTCGAGAGTCGCCGAGTGAAATGGCACGCGCTTCGCCAGCAGTGCTCCAGAGAAAATCCGGATGCAGGTTCGAATACCACTCGCCGCCGACTATATTCATGTTCGCATCGAGTTCAAGATCGTACATGTACGTAGCCGAATTGGTTGCGTCCTCGGCCGGCCCATCGGTTTCGTTGTGGTTGGGAGTTGTTTCGACGACGTAGGTAACTTCCATCTCGATACCAACGACATACGCAGCCTGGGGCGAGCGGAACTTTTTGAACTTATCCTTATTGAAGCTCGCGATGGGAATCGTAGCGGTCGAAAGCTTTTTAACCTCACCGCCTGTTTGCGGATTGAAATATGTGTACGAGTACGATTGAACCGGATGATTCCAAACTTCGTAGTCAAACGTCGCATCCATGACGAAACTTTTCTTTGCGACACCGATTTGATTCACGACGATCTGATGCCAATTGGCTGGATTCGTATCAAAGCATGCTTCGTCCAAAACGCGTCCAGAACTCTGGTCTTTCTGCGGAGCTTTGTTGTTGCAACGTCCACCGATGTAGCGCTGGGGCGGATTGCTCTTTGCCCAGAGATAGCTCGCGAGGCCCTTCATATCAGATGGATAAAATTTAACTTTTGTTTTCCCGTCGGCCGCCGTCGTCGTGAGTGCTTTCTCCGGTCGGACGAAATTGTATGCCGCCATCGCCCATCCATGGCAAATGCCCATCCACGCTTCGACTTCACCGCGCGAATCCCAGTACTGTCGGCCCTCTTCCCACATGTGTGGAGTCAGATAACCAGCTTCATACGTTTTTCCTGCTTCGTTGAGTGTGCCGATGAGAAGATCGTATTTCTCTGAAGGAGAAAGAGAATCGATCGCGTCTGCGTTGCCGCCACTCGCAATCGATTTCAAACTGTCTTTTTCTACCGAGATAAATTCGTAATAATTTTTCCAGGTTGTTGCACCACTAAATTGAATCGTTGCGTAGCGCGAACCGAGCACGCCTTGATAAATAGGCCAATATGAATCCGACCAAGGAGTTTCAATGAGTGCTGCTTCTCGCAGACCGAGCTTCTCCATTTCATCAAGCTTGTAAACCGGAGTTTTCCCTTTGAACTCGCGAATGTCTAAAAATTCGCTCGCCTTTTCTTTCGCGGGCGCTCGACCAGCGATGATGTCCTTCAAACAAACTCCGTTTTCGTCGCAGATCGGCGAGCCGGAGGAGCCAAGTCGAATGCTATTTTTCTTTAAGACGAACTCGCGTGTTTTGATGTCGGTTGGCGAGAAATATTGGATAAATCGGCCGTGCGACGCTTTCTTGATCGGAGTCGCATTCATCACCTTTACTGGATCAGCTTGAAACTGCTTCCACCGGTTCTCGAGCGAGGTCGCCGCCTCAGCACTTGCTGCAGCGAGAGCCACTGTTAAAGCGAGAATCGAAACGATAATAGAACGGCGATTTCTGCGCCCGCGAAGGTCATGCATGGAAGCTCCTTGGTTCAAGGTGCCGAAGCTAATCCGGGTCTCGGCACTACAGCAACAACTGGGGCTAAGTTGAAAAAAGGTGAGCGAGAAAGCGACGTTACGCGGCTCTTCGGTGAATCTACCGCTTTTGAGCGGAGCGCTAACCCATTGTAACCGATACGTTTTCTACGAACGCTAGAAGCTCGGTAACACGGCACGAGGGTTGATCTATAAAATAAGCGGAGGCCGTCATGTTCAGCCGAAAAATTGCTCGATCCGCACTTCAGCCGCGATTCAATTCCCGTCTTTTTACAGGACTACTCGTGGTCGTTGCGATGTTGGGCACAGCCTCTTCCGGTGTGGCCGCACCGCCGAGTCGCGGACCACAGCTACCCGAGTCCGGTGCTGTTCAGCCAGTGATGACGTTTCAGGCTTGGAAAGGTTTACGGCTCGAGGAAGCACGGCTCGTACTTGAGAGACTTACCTTTGAAAATCAGTCCGATCGCACAGCGCTGGTTGAGCGTTCCCCAGGCGAAAAACAAGCGGTTGTGAAGGCGTCAGTTGAAGTATCGAAGAATGCGCCCGTCGCGCGAACGACAAAATCCGGCAGCCGGTCGGACAGTCGAATTGAGCAGGCTCAAATGAACCTCGAGATCGCTCAAGATTTAACAGTGAATGATTATCTTCAGATTTACCTTTCGCGATTCCGATCGCGCGAAGCGCTGCTTGATGTCGCACGGCGGATGGCGCCTGAAGATGTTGTCGATTTGCTGCTCTCTTACCAAAAGCTGTCTGCGGGATCGCAAATTGCCGAGCACTCGTCGGCTCCTTCACCTCGCCTGTCACCGCGCCCGCTCTAACACCGCTCTTCCAGCGAACTAATGCCTGGCGTCAAAGTGCTCGAGACCCGAGCACTTCACAAAATCTCGTCTCCCCACCTTGACTCCCTATGGGGTGCGTCCATATTGCGTCTCGTAGCACACAGATTACTCACTCATAACTCACACACACTCATAGGGAGGTTATTGTTATGGCACGTGCAGAGCTTAACGTTCGTCCGTTACATGATCGTATTTTGGTTCGTCGTATGGCGGAGGAAGAAAAAACCGCTGGCGGAATCATCATTCCGGACACCGCAAAAGAAAAACCACAGCGCGGTGAGGTTGTCGCGACTGGAAAAGGCCGCGTCACTGAGGACGGCAAAACTCTCACGCTCGAAGTAAAAGTCGGCGACAAAATTCTCTTCAGCAAATATTCGGGTACCGAGTTGAAACTCGACGGTTCCGATTATCTCATGATGCGCGAAGAAGATATTTTGGGAGTTTTTAATTGAGTCGATCTGCGATCGAACAACTGAGCTTGCTCAGTTGAACTTCGCAAGCAGATCAACTGTCCCCGTATTCCGTTTTCAAAATTTTAAAAAAGAACTCGGTCGATTCGGCCGAAAAAAAATCGGTCACAGACCGGAAAAAAACTCGGTCGGAACGACCGGATAAACTTCTGAAGGGGTTTTACAAATGGCTAAGGAATTACGATTTAATGAGGACGCACGCTCTGCAATTCTTCGCGGCGTTAACGTACTCGCGAATGCAGTAAAGATCACACTTGGACCAAAAGGTCGCAACGTGGTCATCGAAAAATCTTTCGGCGGCCCGCTCGTCACTAAAGACGGCGTCACTGTTGCGAAAGAAATCGAACTCGAAAACAAATTCGAGAACATGGGCGCACAGATGGTTAAGGAAGTCGCGTCGAAAACAAACGACGACGCCGGCGACGGAACCACAACAGCTACTGTTCTTGCACAAGCGATCTTCCGCGAAGGCGTGAAAATCGTGACTGCAGGTCACAACCCAACTCAAGTTAAACGCGGAATCGACAAAGCTGTTGCGATCGTTCGCGACGAGCTGAAGAAGATGGCGAAACCGGTTAAAGGCGAAACTGAAATCGCTCAAGTCGGATCTATCTCGGCGAACAACGATCCAGAAATCGGCAAAATGCTTTCTGAAGCAATGGCGAAAGTTGGACGTGAAGGCGTTATCACGGTTGAAGAATCAAAAACGGCTCAAACTGAACTCGACGTTGTCGAAGGCATGCAGTTCGACCGTGGTTACCTTTCTCCTTACTTCGTAACAAACGCAGAGCGTATGGAGGCGATCCTCGAGAACGCTTACATCCTCATCTACGACAAAAAAGTTTCGTCGATGAAAGATATGATCGGCGTTTTGGAAGGCGTTGCTAAACAAGGCCGTCCACTCCTGATTGTTGCTGAAGATGTTGATGGAGAAGCACTCGCGACTCTCGTCGTTAACAAACTTCGTGGCACTCTCCACGTATGCGCAGTGAAAGCTCCGGGCTTCGGCGATCGTCGTAAGGCGATGCTTGAAGATATCGCGATCCTCACTGGCGGTACTGTGATCTCTGAAGAGATGGGCCGTAAACTCGAGCAAGCGACTCTCGCTGACCTCGGTGTTGCGAAACGTATCGTTATCGACAAAGACAACACCATTGTTATTGATGGCGCCGGCAAAAAAGCCGACATCACTGCGCGTGTTGCTCAAATCAAAGCACAGGTCGAAGAAACAACTTCTGACTACGATAAAGAGAAACTGAAAGAGCGTCTCGCGAAATTGGCTGGCGGCGTTGCCGTTATCCACGTTGGTGCTCCTTCTGAAGTTGAAATGAAAGAGAAGAAAGCTCGTGTTGAAGACGCATTGAATGCGACTCGCGCGGCGGTTGAAGAAGGGATCGTAGCGGGCGGCGGAACAGCTCTCGTTCGTGCTTCTGAGATGATCGATCCATCGAAGTTCAACGAGAACGAACGTTGGGGCGCTCAGATCATCAAACGTGCTTGCGAAGAGCCTCTTCGTCAGATCGCGGCTAACGCGGGTCTCGACGGCGCTATCGTTCTCGACAAAGTTCGTAACGGTAAAGGCGCTGGCTTCGGCTTCAACGCTTACACTGAAGAATACGAAGACCTCTTGAAATCTGGCGTTATCGATCCAGTAAAAGTCGTACGTTCTGCACTCGAGAACGCAGCTTCGGTTGCTTCTTTGATGCTCACGACTGAAGCGATGATCGCAGATGCTCCGAAGAAAGACGGCGGCGGCGGCGGAATGCCAGGCGGCATGGGCGGCGGCGGCATGGGCGGAATGGACATGATGTAATCGCGTTGGGCGTAATTCTCTGCAAATGCACCGCGAGTACGCGGCGAAATTTGCTGAGAAACGCCCACCGCTCCCCACAGTGGGGAGGTTGTTTTCAAGGAGCTCGGGTGAAGACCCGGGCTTTTTTTTACTGCCATTGCTGGCGCGACGCGAAACCGCTGCGGAAGCGATCCGCGTTATTC
>JAYSST010000806.1:0-2316 GCA_043720435.1 Bdellovibrionales bacterium | reverse complement strand
TCGAAAAATTGCGGAAACATCTCGGCGTAAAGCAGTGGTTGGTTTTCGGTGGAAGCTGGGGCTCGACGCTTGCGATTGCCTACGCAGAAACGCATCCTCGCAGCGTCAGTCATCTGGTGCTTCGCGGAATTTTCCTTTGCCGCAAAGAAGAGATCGAGTGGTTTTACCAGTCAGGCGCCGATAAGATTTTTCCCGACGTCTGGGAAAGTTATTTAAAGCCGATCCCGGTCGCTGAGCGGAACGACCTCGTCGCTGCGTTTTACAAGCGACTGACGAGTCCCGATGAACAGGTGCGCCTCGACGCTGCAAAAGCCTGGAGCGGCTGGGAGGGCGCGACGGTGCATTTGATTCCGGACGAGAAGACGATGTCGAAATTCACTGGCGATATGATGGCCGTGGCTTTAGCGCGCATCGAGTGCCATTTCTTTACGAACGCCTGCTGGTTTAAATCGGACGATCAGCTGCTTCGCGATGTCGATAAGATTCGGCACATTCCCGCAGTTATTATTCACGGCCGTTATGATGTCGTGTGTCCTGTGAAGAATGCGTTTGATCTGCACCGTGTGTGGCCCGAGGCGCGATTGAAAATCGTAGCGGATGCGGGTCATGCGGTCGATGAGCCCGGAATACTTCGCGAGCTGATTGCCGCTGTGGAAGAGTTCAAAAACAAAACGATCGCCTAAAGTGGGCGATCGTTTTTCGGCCGTTTCTGAGTGGGGCTGCAGCGCTGCACTTATTTCGAATGCAAACTACTTATTCAGTTTTGCGGCAGTGAGAGTTTCGTAAGCCGTCGTGATGTTGTCGAACGCTGTTTGCGTCAAACGATCACGCGGAGCTGTTGGGTTGACGCTTAGGTCCCAAATTTCAACACGTTGGAAGTCAGCTCCGTTTGAACTATCAGTCACATTGATCATGACGCCAAACTTCGTACACTTGTCGTCAGCGCAAACGCCTTCGCCCGAATAAGTAACGGTGCCGGTTGTTTTGCTTGCTGAGTCTTGAATGAAGAAAGGCGCGATCTGTGGGTAGACAGTGACGACGACGGGCTGAGTGCCATGAGTCATCTCGATCTTCATTCCAGCGAAATTTTGGCCCATTTCGTCTGCGCCCATCGGTACTGCAGTGACCTTGTTAATCGAGACGGTCAATTCTGTCGGAGCAACAAGGGCTGGAGTTGCAGGGGGAGTGACGCTGCCTTTGACAGTTCCGATTTTTGTTCCTGCGACTTCAAATTTCGAACATGCAACCGCAGATGTAAGTGCGAAGGCGTAGATCGCGACGATCTTAAGGGTTCCACGAACTAATTCAAAAGATGCGGCCATTGAAAATCCTCCGGTCAAATTTTTTTGGCGCGATCTTTCACGATCGTTTAGCCATTCGACACAGAAGAGTTCAAGAAGCAGACCATTTGGTGTGAAACGCCCACATCAGCGTGCGCCATAAACATGAATAATATCATACATTTGGAGCATGCAATTATCGGCACCGGTGGATCGGATGTGCCGTTAGAAAATCGACGCCGAGGAGGGGCTCTTAGACGACAATTTCCGGCGTTCCAGCCTGCACTTTTACATTGCGAGCAAGGCGGGTCGAAATCAAAGCACTGCCCACAATTGTGACGATTCCCAATACCGATAAAAAGAGCGGCGTTTCGTCGAAGAGCAGGAAGCCGATTCCGGTTGCGTAAAGAATGCCGAGATAATTGAGATTGGAAATGTTCGCAGCGGTATCTAGTTGATAAGCGCGTGTCATAAAGTACTGGGCAGCTTGAGTAAATATGCCGATGGCGATCAAAATCAGCCACTCGTGACCTTGGGGCATAACGAAGTGAAAGAAAGTCCACGGAACTACGGTAATGAAGCTAATGAGCGGCAGATAAAACATAACGACCAGCGCGTGATCTTCATTTCGTAGCGCGCGTATGAGGTTGTAGGCGACGGCCGAGAGTAAAGCGCTGGCGACTCCGAGCGCAAGATCCAACGGTTCGATCGAAGTATCGAATCCGCGAACCATGATGACGCCCACGAAACTCGCGGCAAAACAAAACCACTGTCCGATCGTTGCACGCTCTCTTAGGAAGAAACTGGCAAGAATGACGGTTATGATCGGATGGAGATACTGAACTGTGACGGCTGTCGCGAGCGGCATCTTCTGCAGCGTATAGAAGTAGAGAACTAAGGCACCTGTTCCGGCGGCTCCGCGAAAAACGAGCATCGGTCGGTTCTGACCCCATGGAGAAATTCGAGCACGTTTTAAAGCGAACCACGTTATTATTAACGAGACAAACGAGCGTGCGACCACAATTTCATGCGACGG
>JAYSST010000805.1:0-5680 GCA_043720435.1 Bdellovibrionales bacterium | reverse complement strand
GCGCCTGAGTCAGAGCCTGCTCCATCACCGCAAACGATATCGAGTCGATCTTAATATCCATTTGAAGCGAAGTGATTCCTTCGCGAGTACCGGCGACTTTGAAATCCATATCGCCCAAATGATCTTCATCACCCAAGATGTCAGACAACACGGCGACTTTGTCGCCTTCTTTGATCAGACCCATCGCAATACCCGCAACGTTTCCTTTTACTGGAACGCCGGCATCAAGCAGCGCCATCAAACCCGAGCAAACTGTTCCCATCGAAGACGAACCGTTCGATTCAAGAACTTCACTCACAACACGAACCGTGTATGGGAACTTTTCCTGATCAGGAAGAATCGCCTTCAGCGCGCGTTCAGCCAGGTTTCCGTGGCCGATCTCACGGCGGCTCTGTCCACCCATACGACCTGTTTCGCCGACCGAGAATGGCGGGAAATTATAATGGAGCAAGAATTTCTTCTTCACCATTCCGCCGAGCGCGTCGATCATCTGTTCGTCATCGCCTGTTCCGAGAGTCACAGTGCCAAGAACCTGCGTCTCGCCGCGGGTGAAGAGACCCGAACCGTGGGCACGTGGCAATAACGCCACTTCGCACGCGATCGGTCGAACCGTCTTCACGTCGCGACCGTCAATACGGATCTTGTCATCGAGAATCATGTTACGAGCGGCAACGTACTTAATGTTCTCTGCAATCGTACCGAGTTCCTTCGCGCGCAACGCCTGAACTTTGTCTTCTTTGATTGGAGTAACAAATTTTTCTTTCGCTTCTTTTTTCGCAGCATCCGCTGCGGCGTAGCGAGCCATCTTTTCGCGGATACGAAGAGCCGCATTAATTTTTGGCTCGAGAAACGCTGTCACTTCTTTTTCGAAAGCTTCATCAGGCTTAGCCGCAGTGAACGCACGTTTTGGTTTTGAACCTGTCTTCTTACGAAGCTCTTCGATGGCGTCAATGATCGGCATCATCGAAGCGTGGCCAAACTTCAGTGCTGCGAGCGCATCTGCTTCTGAACAGAATTTCGATTCGCCTTCGACCATCAAAATACCGTTGCGAGTGCCGGCGATGATGATGTCCATGTCCGCACCTTCAAGCTGCGCGCTCGATGGGTTCAGAACGAGCTGGCCGCCGACGCGACCCACTTGAATTGCGCAAGTCGGACCGCTGAATGGAATGTCCGAAATGTGAAGTGCCGCCGATACACCGATCGAAGCAAGCATCTCTATTGGAAAAGTACCGTCATAAGAAAGAGTTGTCGCGACAACCTGAGTTTCGAAACGGTAGCCCTCTGGGAAGCAAGGACGAATCGGGCGATCGATCAAACGCGCTGTCAAAGTCGCGTTGTTTGTTGGTCGACCTTCACGTTTGAAATATCCGCCGGGAATTTTTCCAGTCGCGTAAAACTTTTCCTGATATTCAACTGTCAGAGGGAAGAAATCGAGCGTCGATTCTTTCTTCGAAGAGACTGCGGTAACGAGAACGACGTTGTTACCTGAAGAAACGAGAGCCGAACCGTCGGCCTGTTTCGCGAGACGACCTGTTTCGATCGTGATTGTTTTGCCGCCGACCGTTGCTGTGACGGTCTGTGTATTGAATTTGAGTACTGGAGTTTCTGGCATTGACTAGATCCCTTATTTCTTCGAGCACTTTTTTGACCTTCCGGTCGTAGGCCTTTGGCCACAGCCACTGCTTTATTCCGCAGGACTTACTCGATGTATTATTTTTCTATTCGACCAAAGGTCGAATCACCATTTAATTACCAGCGCTGACTCTAGCGAAGTCAGTCGTTTTTAGCTAAAGGTTTCGAAGACTTCCGAGAACCTGGCACGTGAAAAGTCTCCATCGTGAAATGGTGTTGCCATGCGACACCGGCGCCGGTGCTGCCTCGCGTTGCTAACCTTGCAATTCGGTCACCGGAGAGTGGCTATCTCAACGCCGGAGTAATTTCCTCGGTGGGTTCGATCTTCCCAAAATCTTCGCATCCAGTTTTCTTAGGAGCGGCCCTGAGATCCGCTTGCGACAACGGTTTTCCGAAGCCTAGGTGCAAAACCTGACCGGACGGTTCACCGGAAAACGTTAGACCGAGCTTCTGCGAACGGCGCAGATAGTCGACTCCATCAAGGTAGATCCATGTCACATCGCGACTCGATTTTTCACAATAAATTTTAGACGGTGGCCGAACAATGCTTTCGCAATTCCGATACCCCGTTTCGAACGAGCCTAGTTATCGCAATGCCGGCGTGATCTCTTCGAAAGATTCTAACTTTCCGAAGTCCTCGCAACCGGTTCGCTCAGCCGCCGCCGCAACGCGTTCGGCTTTCGGCAGAGGCTTCGTAATTGAGAAATGAAACACATTGTTCGAACGATCACGCTGAAAGGAGATGCCGAGCGCATCGTCGTAACTGTAACCGTCGTTCGCCTGATAATGTTGACCGCAAGATGAAGGCTCTACAGTCCTAATATGGGCATTCGGAAAGTGCGCGAGCAATCCTTCAAATTTGTAGATTGTGTCTAAAGGGTCTGGTTCGTAGACCACTCCAATCAGAGTGAGATTTCCCGCTGAAAAACTAAGGCCGAGCCGCTGAGTGCGGCGCAAGATATCTTTCCCTTCGAAGTAGATCCAAGCAACCTCACCGTTAGATGATTTGCGGTATATCTTTGAAGGCCGTCCGAATGCTGCAAGTGCTCGATCCTGCGAGCTTCCAAGCGCAAGCCGTTCGACTTTTTCAAACGAATATACGTTTGGTATTTTGGCACCTGGAGCAATTTGGCTAGCGACGACCGTTGAAATGAAAACGAATGCCGAAACCAGGCCAGAGACAATCATTTTGCACGGACTATTTCCGAACTGCAGCCTTTGATGCACATTCGCCTCCTACCTTAAAGGTATCACCTAGATAAGACCGAAACCAGCCAAACAATGACGGAGTCAATGCCTTGAGCTTCGCAGGATCAAAGAGAAGGTACTCAACGTTATTGGCAAAATCTTCAGTGGGCAAATTGATACCGTCCTGCTCCGTGAAAGTCCCCAGACCTCGACCTCGACCTGGACGATTCGTAGTCGGATCACGCATCCAGTTTGCAGCAATCTCATACCCCACCTGCTCTTGACGGCTCATGCTATTCCAAAAAACGTGTGCCAACTCGTGCGCCAAGATTCTCGACAACGCGACATTTTTACCAAAAGCCTTGTCGAAAAGCGCCACATCGAAGTCTTTAGTTGTGCAGTTTAAATGATCCCTTCAAAACCAACTTTTGCGGCAGTTTCAAGATTGCATCTACTACTTTTGCCTTTTCATCTGCGGTCCAATTTTTAACTTTTTCTGCGCGCATATCCCACTTGATTGGCGCGGCGTCCGTAAAACTCCGAAACAATTTCGTACGATATGAATCGCAGCTGCTTTCCTCACGACAAAGTTCATCACAACGATCGGTGCAGACAAAAGTTCCTAGATCGACCCGCAACGAAGCACACGTCGAAACACAGTGCTTATCGGCGGCCTTGATTTTACTCTGCCCGAACCAGTTCACGCACTTCTGCTCGACGGCTCCGAGCGCGATGCATTGGAACAACGCGATCGTTAGGATTGAAATTGGACGGTAACATTTAACGAACATGACTCCCCAATTCCAGTCGTTGGCTCGCACATCCATTCAACAAAAAAGCCCACGAGAATCACCCCGCGAGCTTTGCATTCTTCCGACTTCCGATTATCGGCCGAAAATTACTTACGGAGTTCGAGATCAGCGATCAATTTTGTATAGATGTCCGGCTCGTTGTTTCGCAGGTAAGTCAGAAGCTTTTTACGACGGTTAACCATCGCAACCAGACCGTAACGACCGTGGTGATCCTTCTTATGCGCCTTGAAATGCTCTGTCAGATCCTTAATACGCGCCGTGAGGAGTGCGACCTGAACTTCCGACGAACCTGTGTCCATCGTTCCACGTTGAAACTTCTTAACGACTGCTGCTTTCTGATAACCGAGAAGTGCCATTATTTACTCCTTTAAGAGCTTTTTAGTTTAATCCGAGGGCCTCGTGCCTGCAGGCTTTTGCCTCACAGGACCCGCGTCATGGCTGACGACGGTCAAAGCGGTCTCGAACAGTGGCTCAGGTGTACAGAAGCCACCGGATAAACGCAATGCCTTAGATATCTTGCGGGGAAATTGTGCCGCAAACTTGTAACTGCCGGCTCGAGGATCACCTCGTTCTCGACGTTAATGCTTCATTACATCGCGTTTGGACGATCACCTGACGTCAGTTCAAATCTTGCTATGAAAAGAACCCTCGTGGCCCTCATCCTCACCATTTTGCCTCAAGCCCTTGTTAGCCGTGCTCTAGCCGACTGCAATTTACAGGTGGCGACGGCAGCTGGTCAGTACATTGCTGCGCTCGAAAAAGCAGGCCTAACAAAATACCAGAACAACAGCGTCTGCGAAGTCCTCGACTATGAATTCTGGAGTTGTTCAAAATCGCAAAAAGCGAATTTGGAAAAGTCCTTCAAAGTGAAGGAGGTGCTCGGAAACTACTGTCAGCCTCACCTTCGCCCTTCCGGTACTGTTTCGAAAGATGAACTTGTGAAAGGCGCCGAAATCTTCAGTTGGAAGGATTATAACGGCTATCTCTGGTACGCGCTGCTTCCGGGCACCAACCGCCTTAAAACGACAGCGGTGGAAGACCGAAAGAACCTCGAATTTTCAGTTCCGGCCGTTGCAGCTAGCGATGTAAAAGCATTGGCCGCCCGAGCGAAAATAAAACTCGTCGTACAGTAACAGTCGAACTGTTCACTGTACTGTGATAGAGACTCGCTAGGAGGCTTCCATGAAGATTCTTGTCCTTGTGGTCTTGGTTGTTCTGTCTCTTGTTTTTATCTCGGCACCGGCATTCGCGATCGACTCGACAAAGTGCCCGCAGAGCTTCGATGCGATCGTTTCGAAAGTCTCCGCTTTTAAGAAGTCCACTTACGACACGAACGCCGACTGGGTCGCGGCACGAGACATCCTCGCCGCCTCATCCTCTGACATTCTCTACGAATTTACCCTCAAGCGTCGCACCGCTAACACTTGTTCATACACCGAAGTTTCAGGCGGAACAGCGAAGCTCATGAGCATCGATCGTTATGATCAAGAGGACGGGACAACCCAAAACAACGATCACCTCTTCATTCAGTTTCCCGCCGGCGAGACGACTTTCAGTCTTTTTCCGGGCGTTGAAAGCTACGACCGCCAAGGAATTCGCTTGTTCTCACAAGACGGCTCACAGCGTACACGCGTTCGCACTCGGCTGAATCACGCAGCAACCGGCGGCATGCGCAACTACGAAGTGGGTCTTGCGCACGTAAAGACCCAGTAGATCAACTCAGTATTGCTTACTCGATTGACGGTCGAGCAGACTTTATCATTCGCGAACCTGACAGGTGAAATGCTCTCGAAAATGGCTTAAATAGCCTTCATGAAAATACTCATTACGCTTTGCACAGCTATGTTCGCGATGGTTCTGTTGTCGGCTCCAAAAGTCGCCAGCGCCACCTTGGTCGGAGAAATGGCGGGCGAAATTTTGGAACTGGGCAAAGAAATGGGCCGGCGTTGCTATGAGTTTGGTCAAATTCGCGAAAGAATGCGAACGGAACTCGAGGGGCTAAACAAAGCGCGTCTCCTAAATCGAAATGCCAACAACAGAGCGGC
>JAYSST010000804.1:0-2318 GCA_043720435.1 Bdellovibrionales bacterium | reverse complement strand
GCGAGTGACGTGAGAGATTTTCCAGAACCTGATTCACCAACGACACCAACGCTTTGACCTGGCTCGACGGTCAAACTTGCATCGCGAACTGGAGTTCCCGGACCGAATCGAATACCGAGACGATTGATTTCAAGTTTCGCTGTTTTCAAGCGGCCTCGCCGCTCTGCACTTTACGGGCACGAAGCTTTGGATCAAAGCGGTCACGCATGTGATCGCCAAGAATATTGAACGAGAGGATAACAATCAGAATGCATAAGCCCGGTGCGGTGACGAGCCAGGGATGACTTTCGATAAATGCCCGAGCATCCGCGAGCATCGTGCCCCACTCGGCCATCGGCGGTCTCGCACCCATTCCAAGAAATCCGAGTGCCGCAACGTTCAAAATTCCATCACCGAAGCCAAGCGTTGCCTGAACTAAAATCGGCGCGAGAATATTTGGCATCAGATCGAGCATGACAATTCGAGTTCCGCCCGCGCCGTAAAGTCGCGACGACAATGCGTACGGTTTTCGTTTTTCTTCGGCGATCGAAGCGCGCACAAGGCGAACGATGCCAGGTATCGCTGTCACGCTCGCTGCGATAACCGCATTCACCAGGCTTGGCCCCAAGATGGTCACAACGACGATCGCGAGTAAGATAGACGGCAGCGCCATCATGGTGTCCATCACGCGAAGAATAATCGTTTCGGTCCAACCGCCACGCCAGCCGGCGACAGCCCCGAGCGCAACGCCGAAAAGAATACTCAAGACAGCGACCGATAAACCGGCAAGCATCGAGACTTGGGCTCCGTGCATCAAGCGGGAAAACACATCGCGACCCACGTCATCAGTGCCTAGAAAAAAACGCGAATCAGCGCCATCGAGAAAAAATGGCGGCAGTGAATACGCACCCTCAAACGTCTGCGCGGGATTGTACGGTGCAAGCCACGGCGAAAAAAATCCCGTGAGTGCCATAACACTGAGAATAAAAAGTGAAAGCGCGACAAGCGGATCGCTCTTGATCCATTTCGCCGTTTCGCTGACTCGCGATTTTCTTTTCACGATGACTCTCGCAGACGTGGAGAGATTAAACGGTAGAGAAAATCGACAATGAGACTCGAAGTCAGAACGACGAGTGCGACCAAAAGAATTCCGCTCTGAATCACGGGGTAGTCGCGCTGTAAGACAGCGGAAACTAACCACCGCCCCAGTCCAGGCCAAGAAAATATCGTCTCGGTCAAAATCGCGCCCGTCAGGATAGTTCCAAGCATCAGACCGATAACGGTCACGACCGGAATCAATGCATTTCGAAGCGCGTGCACTCCTACGACGCGTGCCTGCGACAATCCTTTTGATTTTGCTGTGCGGACATAATCTTCGCCGAGGACTTCGAGCAAACTCGAGCGAGTCATTCGCGCGATCACCGCCAAAGGCACGGTCGCAAGCACAATCGCAGGTAACATTAAATGTAGAAGCGCATTTTTAAATGCAGCGAACTTCATGCTAAAGTCCACGTCATTTTGAAGCCAGGTGTCCAACAAAAGTAGGCCTGACTTCAATGGCACGTCGAATTCAATTCCGATTCTGCCCGAAACTGGCAGCCAAGCGAGCTTCACGCTGAAAATTAAAATCGCCATCAGGCCCCACCAGAAAATCGGCATCGAATAAAACGTGACCGCTATTCCCATCGCGACCCGGTCAAACAATCGACCTCGATTGAGCGCTGCCAAAATTCCGAGGGGAATACCGACGAGCACCGCTAAAATCAGCGCCGTCACACCAAGTTCGGCCGTTGCAGTGAGACGCTCGGTAAACTCCGTTAACACAGGTCGACCCGATAAAATTGAAGTGCCAAGGTCTCCCTGTAGAGCATTGATCACAAACTTTAAATATTGTTCGTGCAAAGGTCGATCGAGGCCTATGCGCGATTTAAGTTCGGCAATCGCTTCGGGCGATGCTCCACGCTCACCAATTAACAAAGTGATGGGATCGCCGGGCACGACGCGAATTAGAAAAAAAGCGACGAGCGAAACCCCAACGAGCGTTCCCAGAACTTGCCCGACCGTCCGTCGCGAGCCTCGAATCCAGCCCATCATTCTCAGCCACATCATGGCCCAACTCTCGCATAATCTTCCCACTCGAGCCAACCGGCTCTCGCTAAATCGGGAAGAAAATGTCAGCAAAGTCGCCCGAGTCGACGAGTGATAGCTTTTTCTTGGCGATTTAGCGAGAGCCGGTTGGCTCGAATGGGAAGTTTATGCGAGAGTTGGGCCATGATGTGGCTGAGATTGATGGGCTGGATTCGAGGCTCGCGACGGACGGTCGGGCAAGTTCTAGGAAC
>JAYSST010000803.1:0-2319 GCA_043720435.1 Bdellovibrionales bacterium | reverse complement strand
ACGGTTCGGTTGCCGCGATGTGCGGAAATGCCGCGCGCGCGGCAGGCGCGTGGGTGAAACACGAAGGCCATTCTTTTCCCCACCATTTAGAAACGGGTTTCGGCGAAGTGATCTTAGGTGAACACATCGTTCGCGAACCGCACGGGTTCACAGCGCAGATTCCATATGCGAAACGGCCCTTACATCTGCGTGAAATCGCAACCGACGTCTCACACGATACGACCGGTTTAATTGCCGGACGCGCGCGACTCGTGGACACGGGCGTGCCACACGCCGTGCTGGAAGTTAAACAATCCGTATTGAAACTCGCGCAAGAACGCCGAGACGTTTTAAAATCACTCGCCGCAAAATTTCGCTGGCCTAGCGAAGCTGGAGCGGGCGGTTCGAACGTAACTTACTTCTCGCGCATCGAAACGAACACGGGTGCTCCCGGCGCGATCGAATCGGTTACATTCGAACGCGGAGTCGAGGATCTTACACTCGCATGTGGAACCGGGGTTCTCGCCGCAGCACTTGTAGCCAGCGGAATTTCGCTCGAAGCGAAAACGGTGGCGTGGCCGAAAAATGGATTTGAAGTAAGAACTCCAGGCGCTACGTTATGGGTAGAGTCTCAAGACTTCCCTTCGTCATTGACGCTTGTCGGTCCAGCGAACATTGTGTTTTCCGCTAAACTTATTTCTTCGCGCTGATTATTTATTAAGGAGTCTCGGTGTCTAAACTATCAGGAATCTTCACCGCACTGATCACGCCCTTTGATAAAGGCGAAATCGACTGGGCGTCGATGAAAAAAATGTTGCGTCAGCAAGTCGATGGCGGAGTCCAAGGAATCGTCGTGTGCGGAACGACAGCGGAAACACCCACGCTTTCATTGGAAGAGCGCCGCAAAGTTTTTGAATTTATACGTTCGGAAACGGCGGGGGCAGTCACTCTCGTCATGGGCACGGGCAGCAATTCCACCTCAGAAACAGTGACCGCAACAAAAACCGCAAAAGAGTTGGGCGCGGCCGCCGCGCTCGTCGTCGTTCCGTATTATAACAAGCCTTCGCAAAACGGGCTCGTTGCACATTTCACTAAAGTTGCACAAGACGGCGGACTGCCGGTGATTCTCTATAATGTTCCGTCGCGCACGATTACTTCGCTTACGATCGAAAGTATTCAAACGCTTGCGAAAGTTCCAGGCATTGTCGCGATCAAAGAAGCGACAGGCGATCTCGATTTCGGCCGAACGATTACTGAGACGACCGAGCTGATGCTTGCCAGCGGTGACGACGCCTCGTGCATGAAGCTGGTCGGCTGTGGAAGCAGCGGCGTAACTTCCGTGGTGTCGCATTTGATTCCGAAAGAAATGACGACGCTTTTCAAACGCGCGCTCGCGGGCGAAGTCGACGCCGTTGCGAGCGAGTGGACATCGCGTTTCGGCGCGCTCAATCGTGATCTCTACATTGAAGCGAATCCGATTCCGTTAAAGTACGCTCTCTATAAAGTTGGACTTATAAAATCTCCCGAGCTTCGCTTGCCGCTAACCGAGCTTGAAACGAAATATCGCACGGTCATAGATCAAGCGCTCAAGGTCGGGGGTTTGTTGTGAAGGGCCGAAAGTCAGCTTTGAAAAAGCTTTTCATCGCAGGTCGCTCGGGAAGAATGGGAAAAGAGATCGAGTCGATCGCTACTGAGAGCGGATTCGAAGTCATCGGCGGGCTCGATCGCGAGTCAGGCTCACTTTCAGATTATTTGAAGAAGAATTCGAAGCCCGATGTGGTGATTGATTTTTCTCTACCGGAAGCAACAGCCGAGATCGCGAAAACATGTGCCGCGGCGAAGATTCCGTTGGTGAGCGGTGTGACGGGGCTCGGAAGAGCAGAATTCGCCGCGCTCGAGAAGGCCGCAAAAATGATCCCAGTTTTGTATTCGGCGAATATGAGCATCGGCATTCAAATGATGGCGAAAGCATTTGAGGCGCTGAAAGGTGCAGACGATTTCGATCTGTGCCTTGAAGAAACTCATCATCGTCATAAAAAAGATCGACCGAGCGGCACAGCCATTCTGCTAAATGACGAGTTAAAAGCGCGAGTCGGTCGTCAGGCCTCTGAAATCGTCAGTCTTCGGGGCGGTGGAGTCGTTGGAACTCATCGCCTGCTCGCGCTTTCTGAATCGGAATCGCTGATCATCGAACATACGGCGCTGAACCGAACGGTCTTTGCTCGCGGGGCGTGTCGTGCAGCGCGTTGGGTCCTTGGTCGAGGCCCCGGCTATTACAGTCTTCGCGATACGCTTTGATTTTTAAGGTGCGGACGCCTAGATCAAGAGGCTCGGAAACAC
>JAYSST010000802.1:0-5686 GCA_043720435.1 Bdellovibrionales bacterium | reverse complement strand
GTTCACCAATCCGATGGTTTTGCGGGTCGCTGGCCTCGCCTACCAAAAAGGCTTCGGCGGACATTTTCACAACGACAATTCACTTTCAATCTTCCGCGATATTCCGGGACTGATCATCGCCGTTCCATCCAACGGCGGTGACGCTGTTCGCATGATGCGTACGTGTGTGCGCGAAGCTTATGAGAACGGTCGGGTCATTGTGTTTGTCGAACCGATCGCCCTTTACATGACTCGCGATTTAAATACCGACGGCGATAAGGGCTGGTGCTCGGACTATCCGGCGTCGAACGAAGAAATTCCGCTTGGCGAGTTCGGCGTATTCAAGACTTTTGATGATTCCTCGACAGCGGACCTGACGATCATCACTTATGGTAACGGTACGTATTATTCGCGCCAAGCGACTGATGTACTGGCAAAAACGCACGGGAAGAAAGTGAAGGTCATTGATCTGCGCTGGATTGCGCCGGTCGATAGCGCGAAGCTCGCGAGCGAAGTTGGCGCATCCAAAAATGTATTGGTCGTGGAAGAATGTCGCAAGACAGGTTCGATGAGCGAATACCTCGTAGCTGCCTTGGTTGAGAAAATGCCGGATGCCGGTCTCGCGATTCCAAAAATCAAAGTCGTTGCCGCGGACGATTGTTTCATTCCGCTCGGTCAGGCATCTGCTGCGGGCCTTCCGAAAAAAGCCGAAATCTTGAGCGCCGCGATGGCTTTACTCGGAATCAAAAATTCTGCGCCCGTTGAGGCTTCGCTATGAAAAAAGAACGACTCGTTGTCATCTGTCCAGGTCGAGGTTCTTACACAAAAGAAACTTTGGGCTATCTCAAGAAATTCAAGCCTGCGATTGAAAACTTTGTCACCGACATTGACCGGCGACGCGCCAGCCGCGGCGAACCGACAATTTCAGAACTCGACAATGCAACGACGTTTTCTCCGGGCATTCACACTAAAGGCGAAAACGCCTCGACACTGATATACGCATGTTCGTACGCAGACTTTCAGTCGATTGACCTTTCGAAAAACGAAATTGTCGCTGTCACCGGCAATTCGATGGGTTGGTATCTAGCACTCGCTTTCGCCGGCGCGCTCGGCCGAGCCGGGGCTTTTGAAGTGATCAACACGATGGGTTCGATGATGAAAGAGAAAGTCATCGGCGGGCAAATCATCTTCCCGATCATCGACGGCGACTGGAAACAGAATCAAGAGCTCAAAGACATCGTGACGAAAACCATCGGCCTTGCGCGCGAGGCTGGTGGACAGGTTTATCCGTCTATCAATCTTGGTGGCTACGCGGTGATGGGGGGCGATGCAACTGGACTCAGTTTCATGATGAAGCATCTACCGAAAATCGAAAATTACCCTTTTCAACTCGTTAATCACGCCGCCTTTCATACTCCACTTTTGAAATCGACGAGCGAACGCGCTTTTGAAATGTTAGGTCCGGAACTCTTCAAACGTCCAACCCTCCCACTGATCGATGGACAAGGTCGCATCTGGCAACCGTACTCGACGGATGTCGAAGCGCTTCACAATTACACTCTGGGTACTCAGGTCGTAGACACGTACGACTTCACTAAAGCTGTGACTGTCGCGCTCAAAGAATTCGCGCCTGATAAACTCGTATTACTAGGCCCAGGAAATTCGCTCGGCGGCGCCATCGGTCAAATCCTCGTCGAAAACAAATGGGAATCGATCGCCAGCAAAGGTGACTTTTCCGCTCGGCAAAAATCGGACCCATTCCTCATCTCGATGGGGCTTTAGCCTCGTTCAGGACGCGCTCGCGAAGGCACCCGCCGCAGAGTTGACCGCTAGCGCTTTTAAAAGTGCCCTGTCGTTTCTGCTCCGAACAAGAAGCCGATCGCAACTCGAAATTCGAGACCCGACAACTGACCCGTGATGTCGTCAGTTCCGACGAGTGGTCGAATCGCTTTCGAATCAGACGACTCGCGCGGTTCCCATAGCGGAATGCCCAAGTGATAGATCGACGAAACCTCAATGTTGAAGCTCGATCGAGAGAACCACTTGAGTGACAGTCCCGCGCCGAGGTCATACCCAAGGTTGTCGAAGTTTCGACCGCCGGGAGCGTTAATCACATATCCGTAACCACCGATCACCAATGGCAAGGCAAGAGATAAGCCGTTCCACTTGTCATACGGTTCGATAAGCACGACGTTTCCGCTATAGTACATTTCGTTGTAAGTGAGACTAGCTGGGCCAACGGTTGTATAGGTGTTCGTATTCGAAACTCCCTTAACCGGAGCTCGAAATGAAGTTATGGAGCCGGTCCCCCGTCGCAGACCGATGGAGTGATTGCCGAAATGAAAACCAGCGTCGAAAGAAGACTTTAAACTACTCTTGAGTGGCGCGATGCCGTCGGTCGGAGCCGTCGGAGAAAATCCCAAGAAAAATCCGTTCGACTTTAATCCCCAAATGGCTTTTTCTTTGTTGTTCGCTCGCGCCGACACTTCTTGTAACTTCGTCTCGACAGTCCCTGCCATTTGCGGTGTCGGATTCATCGACAGGTACTTTCGATAAGCCGCTTCGGACTCGGATAAGTTTTCTATTCGCTCTTCAACAACTGCAAGCATGAACCATGACTTCGGATCTGAAGGGCTGCTTTGCGTGGCATTGACCGCTTCTATACGCGCTTCTGCCCACTTCCGTTCACGTGCGAGTCCGTAGGCCTTGAGCGACGAACCCGGGACCGCCTGCACTTGTTTCGCAGGCGAAGCCATAGGCGATTGTGCCATTGCAATCGACGGAAGCAAACTCATCGTTAAAGTGAGTGATAACGATGAAATGAGAATGCGACTCATAGTTTTGCCTTCGGCTTTCGGCCTGCTGCATATCCATTATCGTAAGACTTGATCCATTCATTACGACACGGCCCCGTGGCACCCGCGTTCGAGAAACCATTTTGACGTTCGCCGTTTGCGGCGGCACGTAGTCCTTCTTTGACGGCTTCTTCCAGCATCAGATTTTGCTTTTTGATTCCCGATTCATAGCCAGCACGGTAGTCGGCGATACACGTGTCCTGCTGACTAGCAGACAGACCCGAGCACGATGGCCCAGAATTCTGCGATATGCAGCTGCTTGAATGATCGAAGCCCTTTGTGAACCCTTGTGAAAGTTCCACGTTCGGTTTTTTTCCCTCAAACTCTGCGGATGCCAGATCTAAAAACGCCAGCGACTTCGAGTCTTGGCCGGATTGATAGGCGGCTTCCTTCACACGTGCAGCCTCGTTTTCTCGTGCCATCTGCTCGGCCCAAGCGCGCTCGTTTTGAATTCTCGCAGCAAGCTGACTCGGTGTCTCGGGCGTGGCAGGCGTTGAGAATGCGTTAACAGCGAGACCGATGGCTGTGAGCCCAAGTGCATCAGCAGCAGGAATATCGCCCGTAATTCCCGCAGCGATGGCATTTCCGATATGCTGGTCCATTTCGTGACCGGGCGCAGCTGCATCTGTCGCGCCGCCCGCGCTTGCCTGACAACTGTAGACGGCGCATTTGAGCTTCTGCGTTTGCTGAACCGTCTCGAGACGCGACCTGCACGCAGCCTCAGTCGCGAATCCGCCTTCGCTGCCTGTTCCAGCCGGAATGAACTGGCGTGGGCACGGCGAATAGTCAACCTTCGCAGTCCAATCTGCGGAGGTTTCTTTCGTTGTAATGAGAATTAAAACTCCAAGTATTAAATGTTTTAAGAATTTCATAAGTACAATGAGAACATCGTCTCGGGGCGCAGGGTAGTCCTGGACAGAAATTAGTACCTTGGCCAAGATTTTTGAGAACATCCGCTGGATTTCCGACGCGCGCCGGGGAATTCACAAGCGAGTCATCGGTTCACTCACTCTCCAAAAATTCCACAGTGCTTCTTTGTGTCTCTCAGCGAGAAGCGTTTTCCCTGGTTTTAAAATCGGCGCGAATCTTGCGATCCAGACGGTGATGAAAAATAATTCTGTGATCGTCTTTGCGGTGTTAGTCCTGCTGGTCTTTGCTTTCAATGCCCAAGCCTATCCTGGTTCAAAGGCGTCTGACCTAAAGCAAACAGTGACTTTAAAATCGGTCTGCAAGGATCGAATCGAACTGACGACGACCAGCCATTTCTATGCCTTCAGCGGCGCGAAATATGGACCGGAAGGTTGTCCTAGGGGCGCGATCATCGAAGCAGTCGCCTACCCGATTGCGGTCCCTTCGTTGGACGTCGCAAAGGAAGCCGGTGTCCAAGGTTTTGCCATGATTCAATTCGATCACGGAATTCTCGCCTACAAAATGGCCTATCGTACGCAGGCGCTCGCATCGACAGGCGCAATTCACTTCAAGAATGAAATTGGAGAAATGCAGTACGATCAACTCGAAGCGATCGGGGCGACATTGAGTGAATCGAATCCGGGGTCGGCGACGATCGACTTTCCAGCCCGCGAGATCGCCGACTTCAAAGCAAAACCAAATCGCCTATCGCAGATAGAAATGAAAATCACATCGGTCTGCCGCGAGAAAATGGGCGCCGTTCGAGCCTATACGATTCCACAGGGTTTAGCCGGGACCGAGGGAGAGTGTCCGACTCCGTACCAACTTTCGTTTGATCGAGTCACAACGACTGTGAATGATCCTTACCGAATGTACTACAACCAGATATACGACAGCGGGGTTCACTACCGGCACCAACATGTCGTCGAACATATCGAAGTACTTTCGCGTTTTGGGAATCCGTTGTTTTCCCACGGCGTTTCGATCGCAACGGTGAAACGAGCCAAGCTCGATTTTACAACGGCAAGTCAGGAACATCCGGTCAGCGTGTGGGTCGATACCGACGCTAAAGTCGTCCTGAAAATCAAGCCGAGCATCAGTCCATTCGCGCTCTAAAAACCCGGCTGGCCCATCTAGAAAGACGCGGCCAAGGATCGTCACCGTCGCTTTTTTTGACAGCCGAATCCGCGACCGCTTGCGCCGGTTGGTCCCTTGTCGGCGTTTGGGGCGGTTCCTGGCGAGGCTTAATAGGAACAACAGTTGCTTTGAAGAGGCTTATGCCCGGTGCCATTCAATTTCTAGGAGCAAAATCGAGCCTCATTGCGCGCTTCATAGCGGCTGTTTGCCTCGCCTTTGCAACCGTGCTTCCGGTGGCTCAATCGTATCCGGTGAAATCCAAAAAAACAGTCTGCACCGTCACGATCAATTCCAACGAAGAAGCGAACGCGTTTCGCGCGGCCTTCTCGCCCGATCAATGGAATTTCATTGAGCTCGCAGACCCGGAAGACAAATCAAAGGCCGGATGGTTTCGAAATGCCTGCGAAAAGAAAGTCTCGTGCGATATTTTGATCATGTCGGGTCACTTCGGCGGAACATTTTTTGGTTCTGAAACCGAACTTCGCTTGTCCATGGACGAGCTCGAAAGTGCTTCTTGCCAATCAGCGTGCAACGGAATTATCGATCAACCTAAAGAAGTTTTTTTATTCGGCTGCAACACACTTGCGTCGAAGGAAAAAGACACTCGAACGCCTGAAGAGTATCAGCGTGTACTTGTCGCCGACGGCTTCTCGGTTTCACAGGCAAGTCAGATCGCTGCGTTCCGGTACAGTGCTTTAGGCGACAGCTTTAAAGGTCGCATGGCTCAAGTCTTTGCGAACACACCGCGCATCTATGGCTTTTCTGCGTTGGCTCCGAGCGGAACAACCGTCGAACCGTTGCTGAAG
>JAYSST010000801.1:0-5686 GCA_043720435.1 Bdellovibrionales bacterium | reverse complement strand
TGTATCCCGTTGATTTCAAATCGGTATTCTTTAAAACGCGAAATCGAATTTCCGAAAACGACACCAAAATCATAGTGAAAAGTTACGAAAGCGGCCTGTCGTTTAGAGATATCTCGATGAAGTTCGGTTGGACGAAAACTCAAATTCGGCGTGAGCTACAGCGACTCGGAATAAAGCCGCGTGAGCGTCAAAATCTAGCGACTGGCGTCCGTGCGCTCATGCCGGGCAAGCGAGGTGCATTACCGTACTTCGGATTTTGCAACTTCGAAGGGCGCATTGTAAAAGGCCCCCGCGAGTTTCCGATCTTGCAGGTCATCCATCGCCACTGGAGTCGCGGCAAAACAATCCATCAAATAAATCTCGAACTGAACAACGCGAAGATCTTGTCTCGCACTGGCAAGCAGTGGAGCTGGGCTGCGATTCAAAACATCGTCAAAAGATTCGAAGCGAAGAAAATTATTCTCTCAAACGGAGGAAAGTATGAACTTGGATAAGATGTTCGTGTGGATCACTGCGGTCGTCATTGCGCTTGCAGCAGCCGGTCGACTTGATGTTCTTCAGAATTGGATTTGGCGGGCACAGGCGAAAGTCATACCCGAATCGCGTACGTCGACATGGAGGAGTCCGAGGTTCCTCTTTTCAGCTCCCAAAGTTCAATTGTTCACTTCGCAAAGACCTTCGAAAGCTGAGACGCCTCGATGAAACTATCAGCTAAATCGCTTCTCGTTATACAAGAGCTTGAGGCAATGCCCGCTTCAATGTGGGCCTCAGGCCATACAAAGTGCTACCCACAAATCTAAACTTGACATGAGTTACAAAATTATATAACATTAGAGAATCGATGGGATTGCACTTCTCCAAACAAGTCCTGAAGGACATCCAGGATGAATCCAAAGAGATGCAGGAGAAGCTGCTGATCTTGTTCAAGGCGCTTGAGGAAGGCGCAAACTTGACGATGCCGGTATCCCGACAAATGTCAGGCTACCCGGGCCTCAAAGAGTTACGTGTTCGAGATTCCCGAGGAATCGTCAGAGTCTTCTATTACGTCCAGCAGAAGGACCATGTGTTTGTCCTTCACCTGTTCCGAAAGAAAACTCAGAAGACGCCGCCGCAGGAAATCGAGACTGCTATTCAGAGACTAAAACGTATGAAGGAGGATTTCCATGGCTAACAAGAAAACGATGACCAGCTTCAAGTCGACAGAAGAACTTGCTCGAAGCCTTGGCTTTTCAAAAGCTCAGGCTGAGATCATCTCGATGAAAGGGACCGTGATCGGCCAACTCGACAAAGAGCGCGAGCGCCGTGGGTTCAACAACACCGAGTTCGCAGAATTCCTTAAGATCCCGAAGTCCCGCTGGAGCAGCATCTTTAGTCACCCCGAGAAAGTGACCTTGGACTATCTCCTCACTCTAGCAGCGAATTGCGGGACCTTGTTCAAGCTAACAAAGAAAGCCGCGTAAGGATTTCGACGCTCGAAAGTCTCGTCAAGCGGCTCCAAAACGCTGACCGGTTTTCAGAAGTAAAAACCGATTCCCCACTTTATCAAAGTGTCAGAATTTGCTTTCGTCATGGAGAGTTGGGCGGTCGGCGTACTGTAGCTCACTGTCTCCTTGAGGTCGGATTGAACAGTTGCAAGCGAAAGACTTGTCATCGCGTTACCCCAGCGCCATTGATAGCCGAGTTCTCCGAACCACATTGATCCGTTCGAATATTGAGGCCCAAGGACTGTGTCATCGAATTTGCGCTCCGCACTTCCGATACCCGCGATCGCCCGAAACGAGCTGCTATTACATCCCGAAAGACAGTAACCGAAACTCGCTCCTCGCATTGACGTTTTGACATTCTGTTCGCCCACCTGCCCGGCGCCGCCAGATTGAATTGAACCAGAAGAAAAGTTTCCTCCTTCTGTCAGAAAGAACTCGGCGCGAACGACGAAATGATCGTTAAACAATATGCCAGGAGATATCCAGTATTGCTCAATACCACTGCGACCTCCGAGCCGCAATATCGGCCCGGTGAGGTCCGTCTCAAGCGAAACTTCGAAACCGTGAGCTACATCCGAGAAAATTAAAACCAAAACCACGAGTGAAGAAAACCAGATTCTAAAATATGTGTGCATAAAAACTCCATTTGGCTCAACGACTCACTTCTGTCCAAAGTAGAAGGAGCACGCGAGTACATATTGATTTGGATGTTCAAGGCGACGCCCACCACGGTCGACGTGGAATTTCTGACGGATAGATCAAGAATGTGTACGCGCCGTGAAGAAGCTAAGGACCAGCCGGCGGCTTCTGATTCTCGACCCGACAACGGACCTCAGCAAGATTCGGAAGCGGATCTGATTTTCTGTATGCGCGAATTAAAATCTGACTGCTCGCGCGTCCCAAGGTATTCGGTTCGATGTCTACAGTCCATTTTGTGCCAAAGACATCTTCGGTCACCTCAAGTGAGTTTTTTGGAAATCCGCCCGACATAAATTGGCTCGCACCAAAGCCTGACGCTGATCCGTGAGTTTGCGTGTACACGTATTTCGTTCCAAGCAATCGGAAGTAAACGTCGACTCCCAGCCCCGAACCCGAGTCACTCACTGAAAATTCGAAAGATTGAGTTTTATCGCCACCATAGCAACTTACAAAGTGAGGCTTGAACCACAACTCCTCAAACATCGGTTTTAACTTGTTCGCCAAAGCACGCGCAATCATCTGCCGCGTTTCATCTGAAGTCTTTGCGCCAAATTTGCGAAACTCCGCGTAGTAGTATTCATGTGCGTAGAGAACGGCGACATCTATCGGCTCGAGCATGTTCCAATATTCGGTGTCATACTGAATTGTTCCGGTCGATTCGTACACTGCAATTTGAACGAACGAACATGTTGGAGGAAGCAACGGTAGCGTTGCATCCTGAGTTGGCGCCAACCTTGTGCCGACCAAAACCGGCTTGAGGTGATCGCCAACCATCTCTTGCCATTGCTTAAGTAATTTAATTTTTCCAGATGCCGACCATTGAACCATCGGAAGCATCGGTTCAGTAGCTGTGTGACTCCCGAACCGTTCCATCATGGAGAGTAAAGCCTCATCCACGGTCGCACCTTCTACATGGACGGCGGACCCGAAATCGCGCTCAGCCTCAAATCGATCGAGGGTTACGAGTCGGTTGCCACAAAGAACACCCTTGCCCCCTCCGCCGTCGACCGTGCCACGGACCTGGATCGGTGCGGGAACGCCTGAAACCGACGGCGCTGGCGAAGCACCTGCGGCCGACTTTGACGAATCAATTTGATTCGAGCAGGCGACGAGAAAGTTCGCAACTAGCCCTAACGAAAGTAAAACCAGACCGTTCATACGGTTTCGAGAGAGCAAACGAGGGGCCGCCAGAACTAAGTAGCCAGTTGCAGTCAGATTGCTTACGGAGTTCTCATTGATCCGAGATAGGCTGAACAAATTTCCTCCAAGGTAAAGGGACGCCATTGCGTACGCCCCTTTTCGTTGGACGCAATCTCGCAAAGGCGAACTCAAACCGATAGATTAAGTTTGCAAAATATGAGATAAATATTTTGCAATTTGCACACTATTTTGAAGAGGAAAAATGCGCCCATTCATAATGTACGAGCACCGCGACGTAATTTCGGCATTGAATGCTTGGGTGGCCTCAAGACCGAATGGTGGGCGCGGGGAGTGGGGGAAACTCGCGAAACACCTCGGGATCAGCTCAACTTTGATGAGCCAGATTCGGAAACGCACTCGTACGCTCTCGTCGGAACATGCCGCAGATGCAGCCGAATATATGAGTTTGTCACCCAAGGAAATTCGATACTTCATTTTACTCGCAGAGATTGAAAAAGCAGGCTCGGCAAAACTCAAACGAGTCTTGAAGGAGCAGGCAGACGAACAACGACAGGCAAACCTCGACCTCAAAGAACGCCTTAAGTCATCGCCGTCGAATCGGATTCTAACTGAAGAACAAAAAGCAAAATTCTATTCAGACTGGCACTTTTCGGGGGTGCGAAACCTCGTAGCCGCCATGCCGTCCTCAACTGCCTCAGAAATCTCTGAACGGATCGATGTAAAACGGGAAGTCATTCAGCGTGTGCTCGAGTTTTTGATCGCAACGGATCTTTTGACGATCGAGAAAGGAAAGCTGAAGCCAGGCACGATGAAAACACACGTCCCGACTGACTCCCCGTGGGTCAATAGTCATCACCGCAACTGGCGACTGAAGGCACTTGCCCGCATGACAGAAAAGGTACCGCAGGATCTGTTCTACACGGGGCCAATGTCACTTTCACGAGAAGCGGCCAATGTGGTGCGCGCACAGATTCCGTCTTTTCTCGAAAAAGTTTACGAGACAGTTGGGCCGTCGAAGTCAGAAATTGTTCGCTGCTTGAATATCGACTGGTTCGACTACGAGAAATAGGGAAAGATTCACTCTCCATCGGGCAAT
This sequence comes from Bdellovibrionales bacterium, assembly GCA_043720435.1. Classification (GTDB taxonomy): domain Bacteria; phylum Bdellovibrionota; class Bdellovibrionia; order Bdellovibrionales; family JAMPXM01. Next base: position 1,246 of record JAYSST010000801.1, on the reverse strand, counting down.
CAAACGACTCGATACTTCAAATTGAAAAAATCTGGCTCATTCGAGCCGAACCCGGTTTTTTTGAGCCCGCCATCCGCGACTCGATCAAGATACTTGAATTGGCTCAGCATTTTTGAAAAGTCGCATCGTACTTTCTGGCTCAAAAGAGCCAGATCACGGCTCCACACCAACACTGGCCGCACAAAGTATTCCTTAGGGAAACCGGCAGCATATCGACATCTTGAATGGCGGAAGGAACGATGGACCCATTCGTGCTCTAGAGACCTCCGGTTATCGCGGTAAAAATAACGCGAGCGAGGAGGTGCTTATTAAAACCATGAATCAGACAATCATCTCGGATGCGCAGGAGTTCGCGGCGCGATGGGGCTTTATCACGCGCGATCTATTTTTCGAATTCTTCTGTAAGATGAGTCAGGCGCAGCAGTATCGTTACTGGCATCAATTGGTTGCGCGAGGGCTCTTTGCAGCAAGCAAGGCGAATCCGCACGTGCTGCTGCTGACGAAAAAAAAGTCGTGGGCGTTTCGCTGACACCGCAAGACCGGCGCGATTTTCAGTTTACGTCGAACACGACGCCCTGGTCGCGCGCGTGTTCCTGTCGTTTCAAAATCGGAACCTTCTTGGAAAATCTTGGCTCGAAGACGAACTGATTCGAAACCCGATGGATGCGTACTCGGTACTGGGCGCAAGTCGAATTCACCGAGTCCCCGATTTGGTCTTTGATCTAAAAAAGTCGGATGGAAGTTTTGTTCGCTGCGCTCTAGAAATTGAGAAGACGGTCAAGTCGCAGGCTCGCTACGCAAAACTGGCGTTGGCCTACTTGGACTATTCGAAAGTGGATGTCGTACTTTTTGGTTGTTCCGGACTTGCTGGGGAGATCGCGGTTCGGAGAGCGTTCAGCGGCCCGGTGTTCGCGCAAAGAAAACGGATACCAGGAACTTTTCATTTCGCCGAGTTCGATCCGCATAGTCTTCAGACGACGATTCGATTCCAGGACCGCGAATTTCGAATTCAGGATTTTCTTGAAATCGTGACGAAGTCGCGGGTCGGAAAAATGGATTTAACGAGAGAACGGAATGAGAATCCATTCGCACCAAGAAATCCAATTAGAAGTGAGGTCGCATGAGCAAAATCTTGAAACAAATCGGCGAGATCGGGGCCACCCAACCCCGCCCCCTTGAAACAAGTTTCTTCCTGTCCACCCCCACCCAACGAGTTGGTTGAAGGTGGACAGGAACCAGGGGGCGG
>JAYSST010000800.1:0-5700 GCA_043720435.1 Bdellovibrionales bacterium | reverse complement strand
ATTTTTTTAGCTGGTTAGTCGCATCTTCAATTGCGTTCGCGTTTGCTGGATTATTGAAATCTTGACTCGACACTACTAACGGCAAAAGGCGATTGAGTGCGCCCGACAGTTCCTGCATTTTTCCGCTCCAATCAGCGGTTGCTGTTGGCTTCGCAAGTTCGTCTTTCACCGAATCGGAAACTTTGTCCTTTTGCGAACAAGCGTTCAAAGCAAGGCCGAGGCTCATCATCATTAAAAGCGGGCCGATTCTTTTCTGCATAGAGTCCTTTGTTGAGCGCCTGCCATTTGGAGCTTGAAGACTCACCATAGGAAAAAGCTGCGAATGTGTCACCAAAAGGTCTAGAACTGGCCCCCTTTGGCTGTTGGAAATTTAGGTTGCCGTGTCTCTCGTTTTCGATTGGTAATAACTGAATGAAGAAGGCAATTGTAGCCATCGCTGGAATAGTTGTCCTACTTCTAGTCGGCGTTTATCATTTCAACCGAGCTGCAGAATGTTTTGGTAGTACGGGGGCTGTTAAACTGACCCTCGTAAAGGAAATTCGAAAAGGTGATCCTATTGCTTTAAATTTTCGGATGCTGAGGATAGCGGCGCCAGGATGTTTTAAGGGACACGCCAGTGAGTCCTATCAGGACGTGAGTTGCGGATATCGCGTTGGTGAATCAGCACGTTGGGAAGTTGCGAAATTGTTCGTCGTAACTGATTCTGAAACAGAATTCGTCGTCAACTGCGTTATTCCACCCGTTTCCAGCGATACTGCGGCCGGAGTAAAACTCGATTACTACTTCCAATATTCGCCGTGGGGCAGGTCCTCCGAAAAGCAATCGGCGTCAGTTGTTGTCAACTGACATGTTTCACAGTCGAAATTAGACCGGTCGCGGGAACAAAATTAGCTTTGGTTTGAGATGTTCCGGAACTCGAGCGTCGATGATTTCACGGATTGCCTTGGAGGTATGCCTTGCCGAGGCGTGAATGAGCACGATTCGTTCGGCTTCGATCGATTCGAGGCGCGGTAGTAGCTCGTCAAAGTGAATGTGACCCCATTCTCGAGCGTTCGAGACCGACTTCTTTTCGTCCCAATAAGTGACTTCCATAAATAGCACTTTCGAACGGCGCGCTTGTTCGCTTTCGAGAAACTCGATTTTAGTATCACCGGTGAATGAGACAAGATTTTCTTCGATAATTTCCTCGAGCACTTCACCGGTGCGACGCAGACTTCCCAATTCATGTGGCGATAACTTCGCGTACTGTGCCTTGAGACTGCGTCTGCGCTTGAATACAGTGTAACCCTGCGACGGGACTCGATGGTACGTCGGAAACATCTTCGCGAAATAGTCACCCTTCAATGGAATAATCTCGTCGGGCGCAACCGATTTGAAAGTAAACGAGTACTCGAATTGATCAATCTCGTGCCAGATGTTCATAATGCGATTGAGTGGGTCGACCGCTTCAAGAGGCATAATAATAGTTGGCTTTACCCGACTCTGCATCGACTTCTGCGAAATTAAATAGGGAAGCCCAGATGCGTGATCCATGTGCGCATGTGTAAGTAGAATCGTATTGAATGGAGTCTGAAACGGAAGTCCTTGCGCCACATCGAAAAGCACATCCGCATCGGGCATCGCAATTGACGTAGAAATTCCGGCCATCGAGTAGCCGACAAATTTCATGTCTCGATAAGTGAGTGGGTACCCGGACGCTAAGCTCATATCACGATGTCGTTTCTCTAAAGCGTTTTCTCTAAAGCGTTTTTCCAGTAGCTAAAGCCTTCGATAAAATGTCGTGCCCCAACCACTGAATCGGCTTCGGGCATCCGAAGCTGTCGTGAAACATAACATACCCAGTCGCCCGAAACACTTCTTCCGAAAGAACGCTCGTAATGAGTTTCTTTTCATCGAGATGGTGGGAAAAAAGGAGCTCGCTTGCTCCGAGCATTTTTTCCATTTGCACTTGTGAATTGTTCTGCGGCCAAAGTTTGAAGTTCGAGTTTTCAACTATCAGTGGGCTTCGAATGTAGTCCCTCGTGTATTTCATGATCGATTCCATCGTGATTTCTGGCTTCAACAAGCTCATGCACTGCTTTAAAATGGCATCAATGCGCTTTCTTCCGTTCTCAGTCGCCACTTCTGTCGCATTTGTGAGCGCACCCAAAAGCGGGTAGAGCGAAAGTTCGACACCTAAGAAGATTGACGATGAGTTGGTCAGAATTTCCGGGCAATTGTAGACGCAGGTTTTGACACCTTCTTTTGCAAAGTTCATCGCAACGTTCTCGAGACTCATCTTTGCCCATCCTTGAAAGTACGGGGTGTAGGTCTGCCATTCAAAGTCATCGCCGACCAGCACCTCTGTTCCGTGATAGCCGTAAGCGATGTAGCGTGTTGAGCCGCCGGCACTTGCGATCTCTTGCGCAAGCGACTTCGTCTCTTCCATCAGCACCTTGTAGGTTTCGCTCGTGACGTCTTCGAAATTCATCAGCGAAAATTTGCCGAGATCGCTTTCGAAGAGTTTCTGCGAATTAACATGACGATCGCCGGTTCCTTTGAAAACACGGTTCATCACCGGCATGATAATTTTTGTACGAGGAACTCCACCTGCCATCGTGTGACAGAAGATAACGTTCCTATTTTTCGGCAGGTGTTTTTTCAGCTCGGCAACGTAAGTGCGAACAGAATCGCGGAATCGCTTTCGCCCTTGCAATCGCGATTTTTCGATCATCGAGAAGTCGGCTTTCGCATTTTCCCATTCGCTTAGCTTTACGCCTTCAAAAAACGAATTAGGTGTCGGTCCGCCTTCAAATGCCGGCTCGAGGTCAAATCCGGCTTCGAGGGGAACGTTGATGAATGGTTTCAAGGGATCGCGACCGAGTTCGCCTTTTTCGTCTGCGTTCAGTGGACGCAGCCGACCCGCATGTTCACCAGATGTGTCTCTGCGGCCAACCGTTGATCGAATGACCGTGAGACCTTTTCGCTCTGCTTCGTCGACGATTCCGTTGGCATAGCCCCGAGCAAAGAGTTCCCCAAAGACGACGAGCACATCGCCTTTTCCATAAGGTGCTTCTTTCGGAAGTTCTCGCATCGCAAATAGCTTTTGATCCATCGGGTTTCTCGCTTTCGTCTTCCTCAAAGCGCCAGTTAAGCCGTGTGCCGCTTCTCAATCAAGGTTTGGCACCCAGCCGTGCCGAAAAAGGGCCCTAATTTCGGGGGCGAAGCCGGTTTGTGGAACGGTTTTTTCTGGCCGGTGGTTTAACCCTGCAATATGGCGCAGGCGCCGCGGGACTTAAGTGACCTGCAGCTTGCAAGAAGAATCCGCATGAATACCCCAATTCGCGTTATTCTTGCTCCGATATTTCTTACCGGTGCCGCTTTCACATTTGTCGCTTGCGGCAATGGCGGCGGAAGCACGGTCATCAAAGCAGCTCCGCCGACAGTGGCCGGTGCAAAGATCGCTGCTTGCGCAAGCACAAAGCTGTCGGCGCAAGGAAAGACCTATCAGGGTAGCGACAGCACGGTTTGTCGTCTGGTCAGCGGAAAATGGAAAGATGAAAGCGTAACGCCCTTATTTTCTGCTGTAAAAATCGGAAAGCAAATCGGCGTTTTCCAGACGGCCGCGTTCACAGTCACTTACAAAAATGTGGATGGCGAAGCGGTTGCACTGAAAGAAATCAGCGAGCAAAACCAGCAGAGGGACGCCCATGAGATCTATTCTTTTCTCACCAGAGTCTGCCGACCTATCGCGAAAACAGCCTTTGCTCGTTCGCATGTCTCAGGCGACGTTCGCTTTCGGTTGAAGACTTCAAACGCAACCTGGGCACAGCCAACACTGCAAGGATCTGATGGCAACATCCGCGAAGATGACCTTTCTGACGAGCCATTCGGAGGAAAAGTAGGAGCCGCGCCAGCACCCGAACTCGCTTTGGCTGCACCGGCACCTGAGAAGAATGTCCCCGCTGCGCCCGCGTCTCCAATCCCGAAGCGGCCGGCGCCGGCGAACTATTCATTGCCAACTGGGTTCCACACGCAACTCGATTTCGAAATGCTTATCAATGGAAAAACGAGAACGATTAGACTTGCCGACGAGGTCGAAGCGCTTTGGAGCGGCACGATCGAAAAGCTAGCGAAGCCCTCAGAGGAGCAGCTGGGTTTTTGCAATCAGCTTACTCAGCGAGTGGGCGAAAATTTTGGGCTTACGAAAGGCCGTGACTGCACGTCTCGAACCGCTGCTAATAACGCGAACCATGATCGTGAGTCGGCTCTCGGCGAGGCTAAAAATAGCTCTGGCACGGGGTTGATGAAGCCTGGCGGCAGCAAGAGCACTGAAGCCTTGAAGATTTCGGACGAAGAAATGTTCGAACTCGTAAAACCCGTTTGCGGTTCGACTTGAGCTAGTTCAGTAATGAACGTGTGAATTCTCCTATCACGATTCAAAATCGAGATTACCATGTTCGGCCGGATGGTTCGTGGGTCTTTACGCGCGAATTTCTTCTGGCGCGAGGCACATGCTGTGGATCCACCTGCTTTGCTTGTCCCTACGAACCTTCGCGGGAAAAACGAAGTACCGATCAAATGCGACCGGTTATTTCTATGGTACCGAGTTGGACCGAGACTCTGGTTAACTCAGGCGTGAACATCGTCGGGCGAACGCGATTTTGTATTCATCCCTTAGAAGCGGTCAAAACCGTTCCGGTGCTAGGGGGAACCAAGACTTTGAGCGACGATTTTAATGCGAAGATGCTCGAGATTATAAGTAATGCCCGGACGTGCGGACATAGACCGCTCGTAGTTTTAGACCGCGAAGAAAATCCAAAAGAGTTTGTCGATTTCTTTTCAAAGTATCCGGTCGATATCGTCGCCACGCACGTTTTCGATCTTCCATCGCTCGCTCGTGAACTCGATGTTCTGTCCGACCTGTTGAGCCAGCAGCCCGTGAACTCAGCAGCAGTGGGGCCAATTGCGCCTCTAGGAGGCTCCCTAGCAAGCGCAGACGACCAGTGTGGAGCGAAACAGCTTCGTGAATACGCAAAGCGAGTGCGCGCGCTTGCGACTTCGAAAAATTCTGGACGCTTAATTCACGCACTCATGAATTCCGAAACGTCCGCAGAAGATCTCGAGAAAATGCTAAATGAACCTAGTGCTTTGATACTTTATTTCATATGGCAGAAGCCGTGGATGATCGTAAGTCGTGACACGTGGATTGCGACAACACTTAAAGCGTGTTTTCCGAATGCAAGTTTGCCATCGACGCAAACTCGATATACAGAAGTCTCAGAAAACGATTTGGAAAAAGAAATGTCTGCCGGAGCAATTCTGCTCTTCTCGAGTGAACCCTTTCCGTTTGCACAAACATGGGACAAAATACGGGAATTGCCGTTTGTCCGAAATGCGCGAGCGGTCGCACTCGTTGACGGAGAATGTTTTAGTTGGTTCGGAATTCGTTCGATTCGTTTTCTCGAAGACACGCGTTTGAAAGTTGAAGAAACTTAACTCACCGAGATTTCTGGGAGTTTTCAAAAGCGCGCAAATTCGTCACTTCCTTGAGGAAAGAGCCGGTTTTTGCGCATGAGAGGGCATGCCCAAACCTTAAACACACGTAATTTCAGGTACTTGCGAGACATTTTCGCGTGTTCTTAACTGAGACACTGAAGAACACTTCTTGAATAATAACGAGAGTAGGTAGGTGGGGCATGCTTCTAGGATCTCGGAGCT
>JAYSST010000799.1:0-5704 GCA_043720435.1 Bdellovibrionales bacterium | reverse complement strand
GGAGAAGGCACCTAGCATCTAGAGGGAATCACAATTGGCAAAAGGCAGAATTCGTAGCGCCATTAAAAAGAAAATCCGCGGACGCGGAAAACCTATCGCCGCGGACTTGAAATCCGCAGCTGCCCCCAAACTGGCCGCCGAGCCGAAGCGTAAAGTCGGCGCACGCAGACTAAGACTCAAGACCGCTGCAAAATCAGTTTCGAAACGCGCGGCAAATTCGGTTGCTCGTCGCATCGGCACAGTCAAAGAAGCGCTTCAGACGATAGATGCAGAAGTTAAACTTCGTCGATTCAAAATTCGCGACTTTGAACCGAAAGTGAAAATCCTGGTCGATAAGGGCAACTTTACTGTGAAGACCGTCGAATCGGGAGATGAACTTGCGGAAGTATTGAAACTCCGCTTTGAAGTCTTCAACAAAGAATACATGCAGCGCAAACGTACGATCGGCGTTGATGTCGACAAGCTTGATTACATCTGTGACCACTTGGTCATTCGCGACAATCGCGCTGGACGCGTCGTCGGTACCTATCGCCTGAACTCGAGTACTTTTTCCGATCGATTTTATACCAGCGGTGAATTTCATTTTGATGAAATTAAAAATATGACCGGCAACATCCTCGAACTCGGTCGCGCTGCGATCGATAAAGAGTATCGCACCGGAGTCGTGATCGCGCTCCTTTGGCGTGGAATTTCTGAATACATGCTAAAAACGAACACCGATATTTTGCTCGGTTGCGCGAGTGTAAAGACAACGGAACCTTTGCAGATCGGTCTCGTCACCTATCACCTCGAACGCAAAGGTGTTTTGAAATACGATTTGAATGTCGAGCCAACGCGCAAATACAGAGTCGCAAACCTCAAAAAGTCGCTTCAGTATATTGAGAAAAACGCGTTTGAGTACGACGAAGAAAAAATCGAAGCGATGATTCCGGCGCTCTTTTCTTCGTATATAAAAATGGGATTCAAAGCTTATGGCGAACCGGCGCTTGATCGCGATTTCAACTGCATCGATTATCTCATCATGATTCGGCTCGATGAACTGCGGGGCGCGTATAAGCGCCGATACAACGACAAATCTAAGACTCCCGGAGGGGAAGTTTGAATTTGATGTCGGTCCGCAAGGGCGGAAAAATGGCGGCGATGATCGCGGCCTATATGTCGCAGGCAACGGCTGGTAAAACGCTGATTCGGGATTCGAACGACCGGCTGCGGTTTTTTGTCGAAAATGTTTCGCGCCACTGTCAACGCGCCTTAAAGACGATGGATTTCGAAATCGAGTGCGTCGGCCTCGAAAAGATCGATCTCGCGAACAAAAACTATCTTTTCGTTTCCAACCACATGAGTTACCTCGACGTTTTAATTTTCAGCTCGAAAATTCCCAGCGTTTTTGTCACAAGTGTCGATATGGGCGAAGTTTTCTTCCTCGGGACGCTTGCCGAAATGGGCGGAAGTATTTTTGTTGAACGGCGAAGCCGCCAAAGCGTCGAACGCGATCTAGGCAAGATGACTGATACGTTGAAACACGGGTTCAATATCGTGATTTACCCTGAAGGTACGTCGACCGACGGTCAGAAGCTTTTGCCATTCAAAAAGTCGCTTCTGATGAGTGCGGTCGATGCAGGAAAAGAAATTGTTCCGGTTGCTATGAAATATATGTCGATTGACGGTGTTCCGTTTTCGAAAGCAAATGCGGACCGCGTGTGCTGGTATGGCGATATGACTTTTGCTGATCATCTCATTGGGCTTTGGAAACACAAGAGCATCAAAGTTCAGCTGCAGTTCATGGATCCAATTCCAACCAATCTAACTGTTCCGGGTGAGCGAATCCGTACCGAACTTGCGGAAAAATCGTGGCTCGCAATTCAGGACGCTTATTTCAGTGGGCGTCCGGCACCCTTCGGCGAAAAACGCGATCGAATGACAGAAACGCAAACGACGAATCTATCGGTCTAATGAATACCGGCTTGGGTTTCGATCGGCCCCGGCGAGCGGATCTGCTCGGTCTCGAACTCTTTTTTCGCGACGGCCGCTCCCGACATTCTTTGTCGCGGAGTTTTCGGGGTCGGCGCCATCATCTGCGCCGCCATGCTCGCCTGGGCCTTGAAGTCCGCACTTCGCCGAGTGTAGGGCACGGCGCGCTTGCGCATGGCAACACCGGCGCCGGCGGAGCCGGAGCGAAGCAAATCAGCTAGAAACCGAAACCGGCGGTGACGCGCGCGTAAGGCCCGCTCATATCGAACGTTACTTTGCCGCCAGCAGCGTTTGTCACTGGAACACCAGCCGATGTTTTTAACTCTCCCATCGGTGCATAGAAATATCCGACCTCTGCGCCAAGGCGTATGAGCAACAACTTAAACCCGGCTTCGACGCCGGCTGTGGCATTGAGTGCGCTTTCCGTTTTGTAATCAGAGTTAACGCCGGCGATGGTTGTTTGATATTTGAAATCGCTCGCGAAACTAATTGTTGCGATCGGACCAAGGTAGACCAGCGTATCGATGAAACGTTTGTTGATAAGAATCGAAGTTCGTTTCCAATCAAGCTGCGAAGTGTTTGTGCCGTTGCTTTCGTTTCGCTTAAACATTTCGTATCGAACGCCAAGTCCGACCGGCATCAGCGGAACGTTTCCCATGATGTCCACGCTCAAACCTTGCATCTGTTGGATCTTGGGTGAAAGCGGAAATTGATCATTCAATCCATTTGGTGACGAGGTGAATTGCGAGTAGCCAGCCTTCAATTCGACCAGCGCATTGGCATGGCTCGGGCTCAGCAAACTGCCGAGAAAAAGACCGGTAAGTGCTGTGATTCCTGAGAGTGTAAAACGTTGAAGCATATTATCTCCTTTAAGCGTTTGCCGCTGACCAGAGCGAGCGTACTGATTCCAGACTAACACGGTTCATGCAATCATACTGCGGACACTGCGAACCCAGACACGCCTTTTTACCAGGGCATTCCACATCTGGAACGAGAACCTGAACCAAGTTCCCCTGCGGCCCCCAACGTTTCGGGTGCTGGACTCGAACTGGACTGTAAATACCGATGACAGGACGTCCAAGCGCCGCCGCCAAGTGGGCAACGCCGGTACTCGGCGCAAGAACAACGCGGGCTGCGTGCAGTACGTGAAGCAACATGGGACCCGATAATTTTTTATCGAGCCACGTGATGTTTCCATTGCCACTCAGTGCTTGTCGAATCGGTTCCAGGATCGGCTCGTCGGTGACAGTTCCAGTTATGACGACCGTTTCATTTTGCGCAGCTTCTTGAATCCAAGAAATGTAGTGCGAGGTTGGCCAGTTGCGAGCCGAGCCACTCATGCCAGGATGAACAACAGAAAATTTCCCGGCGCTTAGCCCGTGATCTTTCAAAGTTTCTTCTTGCCACCGTGGATCAATCTCGAGCCGAAGCGGTTCACGAGAAATCTGACCTTCGGAAAGTGAAAGACCTTCTTCGACGAGCCGCAAGTTGTACTCGTATTCGCTGGTTTCTGCGAGGCTGCGCTTTTGTCGAACGCCTTTGTTTAGAAATAAAAACGTGTGCCACTGCGACCTCACTCCAACTCGATTTGGAATACGAGCAAGCCACAAAAGCATGCTGACCCACCAAGGTGCGTGAAAGACGACCGCAGTTCCGTACTCTCGCGTTTTCAATTCACGAAGAAGTTGTTTGAATTCTTGGTACTGCGTTTTCATCTTCATTTCGCGAACCCGACGTCGCGGAACCGAATGATCGGCGATAAAACCAGTGTTCCGAGCAATCCACCAATCAACCGTGCCGGCCTCTGGATCGTTTGCAAAGACCGAGTCGGCGGCGAGACTAAGCACAAGGTCACCAATGCGATCCATTCGTATAAAAAGCATCGGTTTTGCGTTGTTTGAAGCGGTTTCGGAATTCGCAGTCATATCGAGACGATAGCGGGCGGATCGAGGACTCGCAATCGAAGAACGTAAACGTTTCCTGGTGTCAGGATCGCCAGCCCTATGCGTTATTCAAAGACCGAGGGGGACCGATTTACATCCGAGGTCCAGCTCGTTAGATTCAAGGCAGGGGAAGTATTGACGCCATGGGGCTATGGCCGTCAATCAGGGGGAAATTTGAAAATTCAAATCGGACTTTTGACCATCGGTTGCGTCCTCATTTTTTCTGCTATCGGTTGCCAGTTCAACACGCAAGAGGTGATCCCCGAAACAGCGCCACTTAAACTCGACGGTCCTGGCGAAAATTGTTTCGGTCCGAGTCTCACTTCGCTCGAAGGTTATTTCCGTGGAGTGGCCGAGAAAAAGGAAATCGACAGCGCGTTCGAATGCGTTTCAGGCGCACTTGAAATGTTCGCGACCTACGGACGTGGTTCAGTAAATAAAGAATCGTTTTCGTCATCAGAACTTCGAGCGTTCCTAGAGCGACATTTTCTGGGATCCGTGAAGCTCAACGATACGATTTTGCTCGAGTTCATGCGGATAAAACAGTCGTTGCTTGGCGGAGCGACGGATCGACTTACAAAAGCTGAAATTGCGAAACTGACTGTCGTTCTCGAGACATTGCGCGGCGAGTTTCAACGACTTCGACCGTACATCGCGATTCTCACTCAACGTGAAACTGGTTCGGTTGGTGTTGTTGATTCCAGTTTGCTCGAGCAAGCGATCTCGGATTTCACGTTTTCCATGGACACTGTCGGCACACTATTAGGGCAATCTAAACAGCCGTATCGGCTCGAGAATTTCACGACGTTGCTGACAGAGATACAAAAGCTCTACTCAACCCGTTCAGAATGGAAGGGACCAGCGTGGTTTGCTCAGCAGATGCCGTTGATCGAAGCTGCGAAAGCGGTTTTGATTCGACCCGAGGGGACTACCATCGCCCCCGACGAGTGGAACCTTTTGTTGTCGCATGTAGGACGCATTTACGGCCTTTTCTTGCGCTTTAAATATGCGATCAAAGATCGCGATATGTTCAACGGTGATGCGTTAACACAGATTGAAACCGGTGTGTTTCAGATCGCGCAAGTATTGGAAGACGCGATCAAGGCCAAAGGAACCGACAAGATCGACTATCGGTTGTTGAACGAACTTTTCGAAGCGCTCGGAATCACCAAAACTTTTGATCTCCCGATCAAAGGTGTGACGATGCAGAATCTGCTCGAGCCACTGTTCGACCGGGTTTTTAACCCTGTCGTGATTGATACCGCACGCAGCGCTCGACGTTTAGATCCTTCGGACAAGCTTTCCGCCAAGGGTTATCGGGCGTCGCAGGGCGGTCTGACGACGGTAAATCTAACGAGACTTGGCAATACACTTTTGTCTTGGATCGAAATGCAACAACTGTGGGGGCGTTTAGAAAAAGACGCGGCCAAAGTGGATTCTCGTTACGCTGTCGGTAAACCGATCCCTATCAAACTTGTTCGGTCGTTGTGGGGAAGTTATTCTCCGCATCACAAGGAAGCTTGGAGCGATTTAAAATCGCTGCTCGATCGTCCACTGCCGCCGGCGACTTATCCAGACGGGCGACTCATGTTACTTCCAACAGTTTCGATCGTCATCGACCGCGCTTCCTTTACCGGTCTTAACTGGAAACAACAGATCGTTCGCGCGATCGGTTACGGCTATGTCAGCGATCCGAAGGGTCTACGAATGTCGGGCGTGACTTACAAGCAGCTCGAGGAAGTCTTCAATGACTTCTGGGCCATTGCGATTGATCTCGGATTTATCGATCA
>JAYSST010000798.1:0-2332 GCA_043720435.1 Bdellovibrionales bacterium | reverse complement strand
ACGTCACGCAAGTTCCCGCAGGACTCAAAGGTGAGTTCATCGAACTCGCGCGCACGGGACCGAACGATGGCGTCGCCTTTTTCCACGAATCTATTGTTCGTCCCGGTTTCGTCGTTCCGATACCGGGAATGAGTCATCGTACTGAAAGCGAGCGACTTGGACCTTGGTTCCAAGCTGTACTTTCGGCCTTCGCATTCGACCGTAAACCAGTCCCCGCTGACACATAACCGGACGTTCGTCCAACTGCATTTCCGCAAATCGCGCCGATATAGATAGATGCGCGCGGAACGGTCAAAGTTCTCGATCATGTTCATTTTTCTCGTCGTCGTCTTTTCGACCGTGCCTACCTATGCGCAAACAAATCCTCCGGTTTATTTACTTTCCGGAACTGATGGACCAGAAGCGGCCCGCGAAGCGGTCACAAAATCGGCTCAGGAGTTGGGATTTAAATTCGTCGACAAAGCACCGCTTGGCGACAAGTTCAAAATCACGGAAGCACGGTTCGCCGAATTCGTAAGAAAAATTGCGGACGCGAGCGATGGTGCCGATCCAATTTTCGTAGCGATCACCGATACGCGCGGAGTGAGTGCCAGTTTTCTTCGTACAAAACAGGGTGCTCGCGTCTTGTCGGTAAGTCTTGGTGCACTCGCTGCGGTGGATGACGATTCGCAACTCGCGCTTTTGGTGGGTCACGAGCTAAAGCACGGCAGTTCACAAATTGAAGAAATGCTCGAGACTAAAAAGAAGCATGGATATGTGAAACATCGCCCTACAATTTGGGACGGTCTTTCGGATAGGGGCCATGAGAAGACGATCGAAAATGAAGTCGACGTGAAGGCGCTGGTCGACAAAGTCCACAAGAAGGGTTTCAGCCCGGCGCGAGCGATCAAATTATTTGAAAAAATTGAATCGCAGTACGGCGATGCATACGGCTTCTCGCATCCGATGATCGTTCAACGAATGAGCGTTCTGAACGCTGCGATGACTGGGATGACGCGCGGAAAAGGTGAAGAACTTCGCGCCGCACCCGTGAACGAACTTATAAACCCCGAGTGGAAAGCATTTTTCAAATCTTCAGAGTATCGGAAAGCTGCTAGTAAAACGGTTCAAAGCGCATTGCGCTCGCGGCCTTTTACGGCGGCGGAAAAAGTTTTTACCGAAATGAAAGATGGTACGATCGATTACGAACGAACTAATCCCGATCGTCTCATGTTCACTGAGGTTAATCGAAGATGGGAAGAAATGGCTTCGTCAGTTGTCGATCGACCGCTGAAGGACAACGTCAAACTTGGCGAAGCGCTTCGCCATCAGGTCGCGCGAGACTACCTCGTTGCCAAAGAACGCGTGCTGGGAAAAACGTATCAGGCAAAATCGATCCATGAGGCCGCGTTTCTCTTGTTAGCGTCCGAGGCGGATACTTGGAATCCAGCGCTGCCGTTCGGCTCTGGCGGTTCGGGCGACCTCGAAGATACTCTTAAGTACGCGAGCCGTGATCGAGCTTACGATGCGAAGGAAATCCTCGAATTGCGCGAAACCGGCAACTCACAAGCGGTACTCGAAGCGATTGCCGAGAAGCAAGCCTCGTTGGATGCGAACGACGCTAAGTTAAAAACACTTGCTCGGCTCTACAAAATTCCACTCAAGGAAGTCGAACGGCGACTCGACTCAATCGTCGACTACGATCAGGACTACAATTATCCGCGATACATGGAAGCCGAAGAGAAAGTCGCGCTGCGAGCACAATCTAAGATGAATGTGAAACTCGGCCCAGCGCTTGAGGCCGAACAAATGCGCGCGATTGAGGGCTTCAAAGCTCATCTGGGCGATTTCGCAGATATCAATCGAAACTGGGGCCGCGAATTCGCTAAACTTCGTGAGTTAACTCCGAAAGCATTCGCTGCCTATCGAGAAATGATTCTGTTCGAGCTGCCCAAAGCTCTTTTGAAAAAAGCCGAGGGCGCAACACCGGAAGTGAAAAGCGCAATTGCGAACAAGCTTCAGTACTCGTGGCTGAACGAGCTTGGCGGTATGGGAACTACGAACGAAGTGACGAAGGCGTTTTCGTCAGATGAGGGGTCGAAGACACTTCGCGCTGTCGTCGAACTTATTAACGAGACGAACTTAGCTCGCGGCGGAGTGCCCTACGATTTCGCTCCGCATCCCCGGTTGGACGCGATCGTCGTCCAAGATAGCAAGGTTTACGTCCCGCCACAGAAACTGGCGTTATACATGGAGGCCGGACTCGATCCATTCGAGAAGGTAAAACGGAATCTAATTCTGACGATCAAGAATTCACTGGATATGAAGTCGATGAGCCAAGCGGTCGGTTCGT
>JAYSST010000797.1:0-2342 GCA_043720435.1 Bdellovibrionales bacterium | reverse complement strand
CCGCAATGAACATCGCCGGAGAGGAACGTTTTTCCGGTCGACTCGGAAAATGCAGTGAGTAAATTAATCTGACGGAAGAACGAAACCGTTCCGCTCTTTTGCCCGTGGCACGTGTTGGCAAACATAGGATCCACCGGCGTGTTCACGAAGTCCGCCCAAACCACCGGTGTGTGCGTCGTCTGAAAATCGTCGCAGGTGTTCGGACCGATGGAAATGACGAGTGCGTAGTTCGTTTGTGGCTTAATCGACTGTTGTTCAAGTCCGATCGCTCTCGCACCATCCGGCGTGTGGAGCATCGTTTTGGTCGCGCCGACCTGCGAACATTCTGAGGACTTTGTGTCGGAGACGAGTTTCATAACTCTAAGCACATTGGCGTGCCCTGAATTAAACGAATATTGCAGAGTATAGGTCGCGCCCTTACCAGAACCGCGAACGGTAAGTGCATTCGACTTAACCTGACTCAACTCTTGATTCGTCCTGACAAGGTTGAGCACAGCCGACTCGGTGTGAAATTTCGGAGATTGCGGCGCTCCGACGGGCGGCGCAGCGGCGGCCACAGGAGGATTCACGTCGACACTGCATCCGAGTAGAACCGCGAACACCATCGAAGCAAGAAGAACGAGACCCGTTGTGACTTTCATATTTTTATCCCCCGAGCCAGATCAGTACCCAAGAGGACCAGCCGAAACAAGCGAGATTCGTCAACGCACCGTGACCCGCGATGGCGGCCAAACTACAGGATGCAGCTCTCGTCGCCGCCTTTACCGAAACGATCGTAGCCTTTATACTCGACGCCCATCTCTCTTGCCTCGCGACCGATTGCGAGAACCCCTAAGCGCGATGCCCACCCGTAAACGTTTTCGAGCGGATGTTCTTCGACAGAGATTTTCAAATCGGAAACACATAGTCTTTTGTACACGGCGCCGGGACTATTCAAAGACTCGGTCGGACCTTTTTCTGAATGCGTTCTTAAAAAGCCACCGGCCAGCTGGCATCCGAATAAATAAAGCGTGGGCTCTGCCGTTACGCCTGCCGCTTGCACGATCGACGGAATACCTTCCTGAATAATCACTTCTTCGACGTCGCGCCCGCCCTTGGCCGCTTTCATCTTCGTGCGTCCACGATTGTTCAACTTCATAATGTCATCGCCCGAAGCAACACGCATCACTGCAAGGCCATAGGTGCCCGCGTTGTTTTTCACAAATGCGACGGGATCTTCATTTATGCCACGCTGTTTGTATTGTTCGGCAACACGGTCGAGCAATTTCTGCGTCCGTTCGGCGAGCGCAGTCTTGCTCGCTTCATCCGACATATCAAAGTGCGAGAACAACTCGGTCTCGACCGTCATCGTCCAAGGATCAATTCCGATGACTTTTGCAAACTCGGTCGAAAGATCATTGTAGTGCTTGAAGTAATTCGATTTTTTTCGCTGCCACCAGCCTAATTCGCGTGGGGGATTAAGATGAGTTGAAAGACTCGCTCCCCACTCTTCGTAAAATTCAGAAAAATCGTTGTTCGACACAACCAGATCTGGCTCAAAACACGCGCAATGAATTTCGCCGTTCGCAACGTTGGCGGAAACAACCTCAACTTGCCGACCCGAAGCCGTCGTCATAATCGCTCTTTCGGTCGCGAGACGCGGAATTGCAACGCAGACATCGAGACCCGCGCCATTCAATATTTCCTTCAACGTAAAAACGTTGTCCCAGTAATATGGATTGTTCGTGTGTTCTTCCGTGATCAGCATCAGCTTCTTTATGGACTTCCCGTTTCCATAGTGGCGATCGAGGTAGTAACGAACGAGCGGCGGTGCATTTTCCCGGTCCGTCGGGCAAATGTTGTTAAATCCGGCGGGATAAATATTGGCGTCAACGTTGACTACTTTATGACCGGAGTCGCGAATGTCATAACTCGAATAAAATGGCAGATCGACACCGGCGCGTTGAGCGTTAAACCACTCTTTCACTTTCGGCAAATGACGGACGATCTCGCGATGTAGGTTTTCATTATGAGTGCTGCGTAACGCTTCGTTTACTGTGCTCACGGTATCTCCCTCGAAATCCCCAGCGTACGATGCAAAGTCTCGCTGGCTCCGATAACTGCTGCAGGTAGCAAAATCAAGTTGAGTCCGGGAATCGCCATGGCAAGGCCGAGCCCGCAAGCAAGGCCGGTATAAGTCATCGCGTGTGTGCGCACATGCTGAATGCGTTGTTTCAGAGTCCACTCCATCGCCTCAAATGCATAATCTGAAATATCGAAGGCAATCATATGCATGAAGCCGAGCGCCGCTAGAACATTGAGTACGGGTACGAGTGAAAGTACGAACAAGAGAAGCGCCGCAA
>JAYSST010000796.1:0-2346 GCA_043720435.1 Bdellovibrionales bacterium | reverse complement strand
TCGTTGTCGATATCATCACGCAGAGTGAAACGGCCGAGGGGCAACGCCTGGCCTTTTCCGTGACCAAAGAAGATATTCCGCTTTCGAAACAAGCTCTGAAAGATTTCATAAGCGACGCGAATCAAATTTCGTTGGTCGAAAACATGGCAAAGATCTCGATCGTCGGCGTCGGCATGAGAAACCATCCCGGCGTTGCAGCCCGCTTCTTTGGCGTTCTAGCAAAAAAGAACGTGCAGATTCAGATTGTCACGACCTCAGAAATCAAAGTGAGCGCCGTGATCGATGCGGCTCACTTGAAAGCCGTTGCAGAAGCGTTGCACACTGAGTTCGGTCTCGACGCCCCAGAGTCGGCAAAGGGACCACACGCGTGAGCGAGACGGCTGCGTTCGGTTTCAATCAAGGTCGCATGCAATCGGGAAAACTCGATCTCGAGAGTGCGTTTCGAGATCTCGAGACACCATTTTATTTTTACAATCTTCATCATCTCGAAGCTCGTGCGCGCCTTTTAACAAAAGCAGTTTCGACAGACGTTGGACTCCCGACCTCGATACATTATGCGATGAAGGCCAATGCGAATCCGGCAATCCTTCAGCTCTTGAAAAAAAGCGGGATGCAAGTGGACGTGGTTTCTGGTGGTGAGGTACGGTGTGCGCGTGCCAACGGCTTTGCAGCCTCGGACATTTTGTTTTCGGGCGTCGCAAAATCGGAAAAAGAGCTAAGTGAAGCCCTTTTGCTCGGAGTTAAACAAATCAACGTCGAAAGCCTTGGCGAACTCGAGCGGATTGAAAAACTCGCCTTCGAGATGAAGCTAACATCCCCGATTTCAATCGGCCTTCGCTTGAATCCCAACGTGTCGCCCGAAACACACCCGTATATCACAACGGGCCTGAAAGAGAATAAGTTCGGTCTTGAAGAAGACGCGGTCACAGAAGCCGTCGAACGATTGAAAAAAACCACCGCACCCATTCACCTGCGCGGTTTAAGTCTGCACATCGGATCGCAATTGCTCGAGCTCAGCGCGCTCGACGAGGCGTTGTTTATCGGCATCCGCGTTCAACGGAAAATGGCTGAATTGCTAGGTGGAAAGCTCGACCGGTTCGATGCTGGCGGCGGTATCGGAATCAATTACGACACGATCGATGAGGGGCTAGAGAACGATGTCGTTAAAGATTACGGCAAACTTCTAAAAAAACACATCGCCCCTGAAATCTCGAGCGGCCGAATGACCGAGCTGCTGCTTGAGCCGGGACGTTGGCTCGTTGCACGTTCAGGATTGTTGGTGACTGAAGTTCAATATGTGAAAGCGACTCAGCATAAATCTTTTGTGATCGTCGATGGCGGGATGAATCTGCTGATTCGTCCTGCACTTTACGAAGCGAAACATAGGATCGCCCCGCTCGCGGCGCGCGATCTTACGGCGGGTAAAATGTTTGACGTCGTAGGTCCGATTTGCGAATCAGCCGATTTTTTAGGGCGAGATATCCGGCTCCCTGACATACAACCCGGCGATCGTCTGGCCGTGTTCGATGCGGGGGCATACGGCCGCACAATGGCAAGTAATTATAATCAACACGGCTGGCCTGCAGAATACGTTTATCATAATGGAACACTGAAGCGAGTCGACTCAATCTGATAATCTTATAATCGGTTTGATGAAACTTGCTTCAGAGATTCATTTGAAGCTTCTTTATTGCCGATAGTTAAGTGTGGCCGGCAATCGAACCTCGAAAGCATTTCAATCGGTATTTCTTCTCGTCGCGCTTGTCGCGGCGATGTCGACATTCGGCTGCAAAAAAGTAGCTCCCGAAATTCCAGCAAGTTTGGGCAGCACGGGTGGAACCGGCGGCGGTACAGGCAGCACTCCGGTTGCGCCGATCTCAACGACTCCCAAAAACGTTCTGATCTCGTGGACTGCGAGCAAAGCTCTGGGCGTTCCCGCAGGTGGCTACAAAGTCTATGTGAAACTCAACGCCGTTCCGTCAACGACGAACACGACGCCTGTCACGGTTGCCAATGTCGGACTCGTGCACACGACATCAACCACGATGCCCCTAGCGCCGGGCACCTATTATATCTCGGTAAGTGCGTATTCCGCAGATGGCGATTCTCTGCTTTCCACTCCCTACACTATGCAGGTGCCGTGATGAGAAACACGGTTCTGCTCTTGTTAATAACTTTGAGTTTTGCCCTCACGGCCGCGGCGGATTCCGCAAATGCTCCTGCGCTGTCGCTGAATATCACGCGCAATGAAAAGCCGAAATTTCACAACGACCGCGTGCTCGTGCAAATGAAGTCCGCTTCATCGTTTCTAAAAACCAATTATTCTTTCCAAAAAACAGCGGATGC
>JAYSST010000795.1:0-2347 GCA_043720435.1 Bdellovibrionales bacterium | reverse complement strand
GATTTTGGCGCTGTCGATTTCTTTCGTCATCGCTGCGGTGTAATCCTCAGCCTTCAAGCCATTCTCGAAGTGAAGACTTTTCGGTTCTTCGGTCTGTAGCCATTGTCTGAGGTCGGTACGAATTAGTTTGATACGATTTTCACATTGATCACCGCCCCCGACTCCTTCTCCGCCGCGCGCTCGGGCTTGTACCGTTGAGGTAATCAAGACGCTCGTCAGCAGTGTTGCGACTGAGAATAAAATTGTTGAATCGATTTTTTTCATAGAGCTCCCTTTGTTTTCGAATCTTCTGAAATCGGAACAAGCTGAATAGCTAAATTATAAATTCGCGTCTGATTTCCATCTTCCAGCAGATCACAAAGATCGCGCCGGAACTTCTGGATCAGCTTTCTTGCACGATCAAGGTTGGCCACATCAATCGCCATCGTGATCGATGTAATGTCTTTGTCTTCAGCAGGTGTTTGATCGATGGCGAGCAGAGATTTGGCTATCAGTTGGCGCTGGAGTTCGCGATGCGCAGCACTCGTGTCTGTTAAGACTTTACCTGCGTTCGTATGAAAGCGGATCGCTTTAATGAGTAAGCTAGCGTTTTTCTTTTCTCTTCGCTTTAGAAGAAGACCGAGCCTCAAGAGTCGCTCGATGCTTGATTTCGCTTCATCCACCGTGATCGAAAGTTTTTTCGCAATCCACTTCGGATCACTATTAAATCCATCGACGAACGTCAGTTCCAGAATTGCGTAGTGCTGCCAGTCCGAGACAGCCGCAAAGGTGTCGACTCCCAGCTGATAGTAATCCGTCAGTGGCGCATCGATGGCCGCAATCCGTTCAGCGCCTTCCGAGCGATCCAAGCCGAAGTTTCTACGATCGACGGGTTTTGCGCCAAGTTTCGTAGCCAGCGCGTCGACCGCGCGACCAGAAACGGGTCGTTTGCCCGCCATGATCTGGGATAGTGACGAAGGATCCACCGCAAGAAACTTCCCAAACGCCCGAAGTGAATACCGACCGTTTTTTTTACAGCGACCTGAGAATTCGCTCTGTAGCCAGATTCTGAAATTTTGTTGTTCAACGGACGTTAAGCGCATGCGCAGAGCTTTAGCCGAACTTTTCGAAATGAGCGAGTGAAACTGCCGCTAAGTGTGGCAGTTTGCCGCCACACGAACCTTTTACCTTGTGGCCTGAGCCGCTGAAACCGTAAAACCCAATAGATAAAAACGATGACGTTTCGTTTCGGCGTTCCATACCAACACGTCGAAGGCAAGATCACAGTGCCAGACGCCAAGATCGGTCGCCTTGGCTGAGCGCTCGAATCGAAGCTGAAGACTCTTAGCTTCTTCCGCTGCGAGTTTTCGATCGTGAATATCAAACATCGTCCCTGCGTAACCGAGATATTTTCCGTCGCTATTGTATCTCGGGTTACCGGCGTCGATTGCCCATCGATATTGCCCAGTTTTCGTCGGGATGAGTCGCATCGAGCCAACCAAATCCGAGTGCCTCTGATTTTGATTGCACTGTAAACTCATACCACTGACGGCTTAAATAGGTGCACGAGCCGCCGATCTCAGTAATCCAAAGAATGGCTGGGGAATTGTCGACGTTCTTTTCGTAGTCGAGCTGCGCGACTTTGCTAAGTGAATCGTTGACTCGTTTCACGGCTGAGGTCCGTCTAGTCGAGTGCGATTGCGCAAGTGTGAACAGTGAGTTTCAGGACAAGTCGAGGCGCTATAAAGCGTTAAAAGTAGCGCGATTTGTAGAGTCTTGTTGGCGATTGATTAAGACGAATTAATTTCGTTTTAGTCTCGTATTGTCCGATGCTTTGAATGTGAAACAAGATTACGATCAGGTGCTACTCGTCGAAGATTCAAAAGAAATGCACCTCATCGTGCGAGCCGCCATCGGCAGCTTGTGTAGTTTGATTGCTGTCGAAACAATTCAAGAAGCTGAAGAATATCTCAGGGGACATCTGTGCTCGTTGATGATTCTCGATGTAAATTTGCCCGATGGCGACGGTTTCGAATTCTGTAAACAGTTGCGTGACACAAACCACTATCAAGATCTACCGATCTGTGCTCATGCGGCCACTTTCGAAATCGTCGATTTTGTCCCCTTTTAGGGCTGGCCAAGAAGGCTCAGGCGAAGCTGATTCGGCGGCAGCCTGGATCGATTTGATTTTAGACGCCCAAAACGGTCACAGCGTCTTAATTTCTTTGACGGACGTTTGAACGCCGCCGCCTCGTCCACTCGAAAAAAATCCTGGCGTTTAATTCTTCGCGCCCCCGAACGGTTCTACGATCGGGCGATTTTTTGCCGTATATCCAGATGGCCAGATTCTCTCGTTCAGCCGAACGTG
>JAYSST010000794.1:0-2358 GCA_043720435.1 Bdellovibrionales bacterium | reverse complement strand
TGAGCGGTTCATGAACGGTCTTTGTCAGTGGACCGTCGGCCCTGCGAGAATGAGATCGGCGATCCGTTCAATGTCTTCGGCGGTTTGAGCCAGCGGTATCCGTTCAAAGACTTTCTTCAGAATCTCGTACGGATCGCCGCCGTTTATTTTCGCGGTTACAATGAAGCTATAGAAAAAACTCGACGCTTCGGCCCCGGCTTCGCCGATCGAAAAGAGCCAGTTTTTTCTGCCGATCGCAAATTTCGCGATCGCGCGCTCAGCAAAACCGTTATCCATCTCGAGCCGTCCGTCTGAGAGGTAGCCAATCAGGTACGAATACTCGCCGAGGAAATAATGAAACGCCTGGCCGATTTTGCTCTTCGGCGGCACTTTTTTCTGGTTCACGTCGGCCCAGTTTTTAAATTCTACCCACAGCGGTGCTGAATCGATTTGTCGAATGCGGTGCCGTTCATCGAACGACAAGCTTCGGCATTTTGTTTCGACATCGTAGAGCTTTTTATAGAATTTAAGAGCCGTTTCCGCGAGAGACCCTTTGTTTTTCGCATTAATCTTCGCGCCATTTTTGAAAGCCGCTTCGAACTTTCTGCGACCGTGCATGTTACAGCCGATACGTTTAATTCCGTCTTGTTTTTCCAAGATGTTATAGCTCGAAAAACCGTCGACTTGTAAAACACCACGGTAGTCTAGAAAGAGTTCTTCAGCAACGGCACCCGAGCGGTGCTGGTAATAATCGAAAAGCACGATCTTCTTTTTTTCTGACGGTGTCGTGCGAACCCACATCCAAGATTTCGTCTCGGCCTTACGGCCTTTTTCGTCGAGCACTTGCGTGTGCGTTTCGTCGCAAGAAACGTAATCCGCCGCCATCAATCGGTCCGTCAGAACATTTTTTATAGCTAGGCAAGCCTCGGCCGCCTGAATCACCCAACGCGCCTGCGTGCAGCGAGGAATGTCGCAGCCCATGCGCATGTACATTTCTTCTTGCCGATAAAGCGGAACGCCGTAGCCGTATTTTTGAAGCACGATATTCGCAAGTAAACCAGGTGTTGCCATCGACTTCGGAAGAATCGATGGCGGCACGGGTGCTATCACGCCCGTGTCGCCAGAATCTACGCCGTAACGAATGCGGTGAGTTTCAATCACTTTCATGATCGCAGGTTCAAAATATAACTTCTCGGAAACTTCCTTGCCGATCGGCCTTAAGACTTCGCCGGTTTCACTGACACGCTGATCTTCCGGAAGTTCGATCACCACGATTTCCCGCGGCAAATCAATCGGAAGTGGTTTTCTATGACCGCGCTTACGTTTGTGCGCCGGAACTTCGACTTCGGCCCCAAGCGCCGCTTCGCTTTCTTCCGCCGCCGCTTGGCTTGCAAGTGCTTCGGCTTCATCGAAGACGAGCTGCTCGGCGCTTACATGTCGTTCAGACCGTTTGCCGAAACGGTGACGTTTGAAATCTAGAAGTAGTTCGTTGAGACGATCGATTTCTTCAGCGTAGAGTTCTTTTTTCTCGCGTTCGAACAACGCTTCCGACATCGCCTTTGCAAGGCGAATTTTAAGATCCGTATTTTCATCGAATAAAATATCTTGCGGGATCATCGGTGAAATAGATTTCACCGAGGATCCCGCCTGCGTCAACTCACTTGATCGAAGTGCAGTTCTTTAAATGGTCGCATTTTCCAAATATCGTATCCATCGAGCAGCCATTGGAATTGCTCTGTGGAAATGTGCACAACATCATCAATATGCTTTTTCGGCCACGCGAATTTATCGACCTCAAGACGCTTCTGCCAGAGTGCGAACCCGGATCGATCGAAATACAAAACCTTGATCGTGTTTCTACGGCGCCCCGAGAAAACAAAAAGATGCGGGCCCATCAACTGACCCATCTTCGATTCCTCGACGATCGCTGATAGACCGTTGATCGCTTTTCGCATGTCGACCGGATCGCGGTGGATAAAGACGCCTTGAAAATCTGAAACCGATTTCACGCGCTCATCCCAAAGTGAAGATGAAGAATTATTTCCGCTACCCACTTCGCATCCGGTGCCGACCGCCGAACCGAATGTGAATTGGGTTCAAGAATCTCGACGCGAGTAAACGGTGATAGTGCTGTCGCTTTCTTTTGAGATGCACTCGCTTGCAATTTGCGTTGCCAGTAGCTGAACGCTGGCGACGAAACACCTTCAGCCCTGCAAAACTCTTCGATACTCCCGGTCCGGCGAGTTGACCGTTCCACACGGGATTTCCAAACCTGTTCGTTTTCTTTTCTTGGGGACTTTTTCAATCCTGACCTCCTGATTGGAAGTCAGACTATGAGACAGGATCGCCGCCAAACAGGATGGTTTATGAACCGCTCAC
>JAYSST010000793.1:0-5800 GCA_043720435.1 Bdellovibrionales bacterium | reverse complement strand
AAATCGCCAGAGGGCAAGATTTTGATTTCAAGGCTCAACTCTCCAACTTCATGTGTGGGCGATATGGATTTTCTTCGATCCGTTGTGCAACGGATCGCTAAATAGAAAAGTGGATCGATGTTGATTTTGCCGGTGCGGCGAGGACCCGAAAAACCTCGAACAAGATTCAATCTGATGCGGAGAAAGCTGATGGCCTACGCAAAACCCTTCATTCAAGTAGCGCAGTTTCTCGCCGTTTCGAGCGCCGCTACGAGACTGATTCGCTCGCCCACTCGTTTTTTCGTGAAATCCGTATTCTCCAGCGCGAGGCGGATCACTTCGATCTCGGCATCGTTGAATCCCGCTTTCCGTCTAATTTCAAAATCGGGCTTTTCGTTTCGCGGAATTGCGGCAAGAATTTTCGGATACGCCGATTTAAAGTACGCGTCAGCGTCGATCCGATGACTCGCGCAAATCAGTCGATACCACTTGCTGCCAAACGCGACATGCCCGATTTCTTCGCGAAGGATCGTACCCACCACGGTCTTTGCTAGCGGCGCAACCACGCCGGTCAGCCGGTCCATCAAACGCGAACCTGCATCAAGACCTGCGCCCTCCATGTATCGATGGACGATGAGAACGCGTTCCAGCAGATCCCCATCCGTTACAACGTCCCACAAGGAACGGTGCACGGGCCATGAGCCCCATGGGTGCCCGAGAGCATCAAGGGCATCAAGACAAAGTCCAAAGTGTCGCGACTCTTCGAGCGCGACCTCCGCGAGCTCTTCTCGAAACCCGCGAGGCGCTTTAGGAAATTGAGCCAGGGTTCGGACGGCGAGCTCCATGGCCTGAAGTTCAATATTGCCGAGATCGTGTAACATCCGCGCTTGCCCAAGCGGAGTGTTCAAGGCCGGTTTCGGCGGGTGGCTTTTGATTTCTAAGATGATTTCGACGTCGCGACCAGGCACGGTTGGAATCTCGATCTTCCCGGCCACCGCGTTTTCGTTCGCAAGGCCAGTGGCTGTCCCAAGCAGCCGCTCAACGACATCGCCAATAGTCTTCGTCTTCTGGCGCGCTGTTTCAATTTTCAACCAACTCGATGCATCCACTCTAGCCTTCTTGCCTCTCTGACCTGCTTTCGGTCAATATTTGACCCACGGTCATTGTAAAGGAAGACGAATGGGAAAAAGTTGGAAAGCAGCGGGAATGGCGGCAAACGCCGCTAAAAAAGGTGCCATGTTCTCTAAGTTCGCGCGCGAGATTCAAGTCGCGGCAAAACTTGGTGGTCCCGACCCTGCGACGAACTCCCGACTGCGCATCGCTATCGACGCGGCCAAAGAAGCTTCTTGCCCGAAAGATACCATCGAACGAGCGGTCAAAAAGGGCTCGGGCCAGCTCGATGATGCGAGCCAGATCGAAGAGTTGGCTTACGAAGGTTTCGGCCCACACCAAGTCGGTGTCATAGTCGAGTGCCAGACGGACAATCGAAACCGCACAGCTGGAGAAATTCGGAACATCTTCACAAAAAACGACGGAGCACTCGGTGCTGAAGGCAGCGTCGCATGGATGTTCGACCGGGTCTCAATCATTGGCGGCACTAAATCCGGAGTCGGCGATCCCGACGAAGAAGCGATTGAAGCAGGTGCAAACGAAGTCGTTAAAGATAATGGGGACGACTACACGTTTTACGGAAATCCGGAAGAATTGAAGTCGATAGAGACCGCTCTCACGGGCCGCGGATGGAAAATCAAAGCGGCCGATCTCGGCTTTAAACCGAAAAACATGACCGAACTCTCGGCTGAACAAAAAAAAGAAGTCCTCGAATTTATCGGACTCCTCGACGACAACGACGATTCTCACCGCATTTATGCGACAATCGAACCGTAGGTTCGTACGCTCACCGAACCGTAGGTTCGTCCTTCGAGAATGTGCAAAAGGAAGAACTGCGAAACCATCTTTCTGGGCAACGAATCAATCCTCGTTCTCAGTTCGACTCAGAAAGTTTTCTGTCAAAAAGTCGGTAGAATTCGTCGAGGCGTGAGCGAACCTCTTCGTTATCCATAAGGAGACGGCCGGTTGTGCTGAGTCCATCCTGCGATTGTATCTGTTCTAATGCGATTGCGATCATGCCTTGATCGAGAGAAAGCTGCACTGGTATGACCTGCCCTTCGTAGACACCTTTCACGTGGTACCCATCCATAAAACCAAATCCGGGGCGATACATGAGATTCTGCCCCGAACGAAGCTTCTCGGCAGCGGCCAACATCGGCGCCATTTCGGATGAATTCGAAGTCGCGGCCATGACCGCAGCGTGGGGAGTAAAAACGATATCCCATAGCTTTCGTTTTTTCGTTTCGTTGAAATCGGCGTGACCTTTACTGACGAGAGCTGGGCTTCCGGCTTCACCCGTATAGACGGGCACGGCAGAAAAAGAGTAGCCATCGATTCCATAGTTCGAGGCGGAATGCGCGGCGGGAACTTTAAAACTCTGTCGTTTACCCTCCGAAATAATGTAACGTCCGTAACTCGAAAAACTTTTCGCAAGCTCGGGAGAATACTTTTCTTCGTTGATCAGGAGCTTAGGCAATAGAAGTTGAAACGCTCCTCCGTCCCATGTGCGTAAAATTCTTCCCGTTTTGGTGCCATCCTGCCAAGTGAACATTTCGGTCTTGAGCGACTTCACTGACTTCGCCACAAATTGCGGATCGGGTTGGGATCGAAGCAGGCCTAGAGCCCAAGTCAAACTGTAAACAGCACGTGCTTCTGAGCCCGCATTCGCGAATCGGTACTCTTCGAGCTTCCACTTTGTGCCGTCGAATTTGAAGTTACCTCCCATCAGGCCGGTCTTCGGATCGTAGAACTTCGAGAAATCGAGAGTTTCAAAAATTTGTCCGGCCCGTCGCCCGAGATCAGTTGAAGGTATTTTCGCCTTCGTAGCCCAAAGTGCCAATGCAAGATGAATGTTGTCGACCGAAGATACGTCTCGATTCACAACGCGAAGATCTTTCTCTGTCGAGTACCAGCTGAAGAATAGGCCAGTGTCTTTGTGGCGGTGCATCTTTTCCAACGAAGAAATAATGGCTTCCAGGCGCGTTGTTGCGATTGACATCCGACCCGGTCGGAAGAGCTCACTGAGTTGGTTAATTATATCGATGCCGATGTTCGTTGCAGAGGTGTTGTTGTTGAGAACTCTCGTCTGAATCGCGCCTTGGCGCGTGGGTAACACAAGGATCTTGTCCCGCATCAATCCACTCTCGGGATTTCGCATCTGTTCGAGGCCGCGCAAAGTATCCTCGCGGTAAGCGGAAAAGCGAGCGGTCCCGCTCACGAGTGGGCGAGAAGAAATCGCCGTCTCGCCGATTCGCGCAAGTTTCGCGAACTCTGGCGCACAGGTCCGCGCTGCCTCCGCGGTCGGAGACGCTAGAAGTAGGGAAAAACAAATGGTCCTTGCCGTAAGCCTGCTAAGGTAAGACCGCATCAGATCTTATCGGCGTTCCGGCTTTCGTTAAACAGCCCAGGAAATTTTGCTGAGCGAAATGCTTGTCTAGTCTGCTTATAAGATCCTAACTCGACCTTGCCACAGTTTCGTTTCTTCGCAGCCAAGTTCATTCGAATTTTAAAAGTCCCCAAGTCAGCACTCCGTCGTTTGGCGATACAGGATCTATTGAGAACGGCTCATCTCGCTTGCCGAGTCGAGATCAGTAGAGCGTCCTCACTCCGATTCAGAACTGGACAAATCGATTCTGTTCGCGGTCTCAAGCACGAGGAGGACGCAAACGCTCAAGATCTTAGGGTAGGATTTACGGGTGATATACGAACTGTTTAACGGCAATCTCGACGTCGTCGCGACACGATGACTGGCACAGTGAAAAATAGTTTTATCATTTTCTCAATTTTCATTCTTAGCCTCAATTACCTATGGCTCGACGAGACTGCGCAAATAATCGTTAGCTCGCTCGGGCGTCGCAAGTCCGTCGGCAAGCTCGGTTAGTATTCGTAAATCTCGCAATTTTGCACCGGCTGCCGGATCGAAAACGTCTGCCAAAATCTGCTCGTAAGAACTTATCGACCGCAGCGAATAAACTCGATCGACGACGTCGTACAACCGAGCGATTGGAAAGTCACTTGGCAAGCCTAATTGATCCTTTAGCCTCGCAAGCTGTCGCGTTAGCTCCAAAACTATTTGTTGTTCAGGAACACCTTTCGAACGGCGTGCTCGATATGCACCCATGACGAAAAGCGCTGGATTGCCCTGGTCGGCCAAAATCAGAATTCGCTCGTAGGCAGCGCGCGGAAACATTGCACCGTAATATGCGCGCTGTTCATCGAGAAGTTTTCGCAAGTTCTGCGCGCCTTCACGCAGTGTCGGCATTAAGAGCCAGGCGTCTTCGTGGCGTTTTGACTTTCGCGAAGTGAGATTTGGGATTACCTTTTCGACGAGAACCGCTTCCAAAGCGCTGTGATGCAAAGTTCCACCAGCTGCATAAACGGCACTTGCAGATAAAACCGGATCCATATTCCGCATCAATCGAATCAACGCGAGATCGGGACTCATCCCCTCTTTTCGATACGCAATATAAAGCAAAATCGGGTTTGCTTGATCGATCGGCGGGCTCAACGACCGGTTTGTCGATTTTAGGTCGTCTCTCTGCGAAGCTTGGTACCTTAAACCATTATGTTTCAACCAGCCAAAGTAAGGATCCCGCGCCAGTTGTTCTGCTACGACACCGAGATCGACTCGCGGATCTTGCATCAATTCTACAGTCTTCGGAGCGATGCTCGGAGGCAAGACTGTGATAACGGATTCCCGAGCCGTCGGCTGCATTCTAATTTCAGCGAGAGTGGGTGACGATTCTAAAGAACGGTTGATTCGACTGTTATTAACTGCGTCTCGCCGCTCGAGCTGAAGCTGGAACAAGATTGTTCCGTTCATTCGTGCGGTGCGAATGAGTTTTAGAAGTTCTTTAGCTTTACCATGCAATTCGACTCGAAAATTTTCAGAAGCGCGATGTGCCGGCGTTTCGGTTTCAAACAAGGCCGCGCACTGCGGACCTGCAGCAAAAACATGGCTACTTACCGAAAGCGAAGTTACCAGAATAACGA
This sequence comes from Bdellovibrionales bacterium, assembly GCA_043720435.1. GTDB lineage: Bacteria > Bdellovibrionota > Bdellovibrionia > Bdellovibrionales > JAMPXM01. Next base: position 718 of record JAYSST010000793.1, on the reverse strand, counting down.
CGGCTGTCGCACTTCGGAAAATGACTTGAGTTGGTGCTAACATCGGGCCCCCGCGACGATTAAACAGTGCTGATACTGTCGAGTATCATTGCCTTGTTTGCGAAACGAATGCCACTCCTGGTGCCGCCTTGGGCACCACCGAGTAATCTGGTGGGAGAAATTTTCACGGCTGTTGTATCACTTCGCATGTCTTATACAAACATCACACCCTCGTGAACTTACTGGCGGGTTGCGAGTGCCTTGAATGCAGTCGCATAAAGGTAGATCTGTTTTACCATCGAATTGAGTCCATTGGCGCGGCTCGGGCTTAAGTGGGTATCAAAGCCGATATCGCTCAAAAACTTCGGCGACGTTCTTAAAATTTCTTCGGGAGTAGCACCTGAATAAACGTGAAGTAAACATGCGACGAGACCTCGCACTATGACAGCGTCACTGTCTCCGACAAGACTCATGCGCCCTTCTAAAATACCTGCGTGCAGCCACACCTGACTTTGGCAACCCTTCACTTTGTAGGTGTCCACACGAAACTCGGGAGCAAGTTCAGGTAACGCCTTGCCCATGTCGATCACGCGTTTATAGCGAGCTTCCCAATCTTTATCTTGATTGAAATCCTGCGTAAGCTTTTTGATGCGGCCTTCAAGTGCCGTCTCAGTTCCATTCCCTGACATACTCGAATGCTAACTCAAAACTTGTACAGTGTCACCAGCCGTCGGTTCTG
>JAYSST010000792.1:0-2365 GCA_043720435.1 Bdellovibrionales bacterium | reverse complement strand
ATGACCTCACCAGTGAGCGGAACCTACGACAATACTTGGATTGTTCGCAAATGGACGCGCACGACGAACTCGTGGAGCAACATCGAGAAAACAACTCGGCTCGCGTTTCCAAATAGCTACCGAAATCTATTTCTCACCGCCATCGGAATCGATGCAACCGGGACGATCCTGTTATCAGGATACTCGATGCACAATGTCGACACTAGTTTACGACAAATGATCACGATGCAGTGGTCGCCGCAATCGGGCTGGACGGGACCGTTCGCCTACCAGCAAGCGGCTTTAGAAAGTGCAACCGTAAGTGCCGTCGTGACCGATCGGTCGGGCGGTCTTTATGTCATAGGCACCAGCGAGCCTGCGTCGAATATTGTAAATCGTCAGTGGACCGTCCGAAAATTTCTTGGCGGCGGTGATTTGTGGCAAACATCGATCGATACGAGCGAAACGAATTATAAAACGACCGGAGCCGTGCACGCCGGGGTCGCCGATGCACAGGGCAACATCTATCTTGTTGGCGGATGCGCGAGTTTAAATAACCAACAGCTTGGTTGGTGCGTGCGAAAGTGGAATCCCGCAACAGCCGTTTGGACCAAACTTCTTTCAGACGATCGCCTCGTTGCGACCCAAGAGGCCGTCGCTAAAAGTATAACGATCGATGAATCAGGAAATCTCTTCGTCGGGGGATACGCTGTTGACGAGGTCGGTATTCGGCACTGGATACTAAAAAAGTTTAATGGGTCATCGTGGGTGACCTTACGAAAGTACTCGGCCGGCGCCGACGCCGAAGCCGTCAGCGTTACATATGATGCGACGACTAAAGCGGTCTTTACTCTAGGACTACGCACGCTTAGCGACGGCGGTCATTGGACGGTTGATCAGTATTGAAGTCCGCGCTCACCGCTGCCCGAAAATTTCGCGATTGTGCGTCGAGCTATTGCTCCACAAGTCCAATCCTTCACGCCAAGATTTTGAACTTGTCGGGGGGCAAACTATGAAATTCATTCTTATCATTCTCGCCTTATTGGGTTCGCTTACGATCGGGCCATCGGCGCATGCAAGTCTTTCGGCGCATCGTCCGTCGCACGTTCCGTTTGAACTCTATCTGCGCGCGGCGCAGGTCGCTTCCATCGCCAACGGTCACTTTGGCGAGCGCGGTCCCGCTGTTTTTGAAAAGGGAAAGTTCAGCAATGCTGCTTGGGACCGAGTTCCGTTGCTCTCGGCCCAAGATTTACAAACGAGCTTTGAAGTCGTGCGCGAAGAAAAACTATTCGACGATCCCCAAGTTTCACGCAAAAGCCGACGTCGAGCGACCTGGCTCTACCCGGACGACGGATGTTTTGTTCGGGCGGCGGTTGCCGCAGACATGATCGAAAACTTGGTCGGTGTAACAGCTGCGAAAATCTTTGCATTTGGAAACTTAAATGTGAAAACCGACAACTCCCCTAGCGGAGAAGTAAGCTGGTGGTATCACGTCGCGGCGATTGCGAAAGTAAACGAGTCTGGAGTGGACACGTTTTATGTGTACGACCCAGCGATGCAGACGAAGAAGCCGATGGAAGTGAAAGCGTGGTTAAAAGCCATGGATTCTCCAGATGCGGAGATCGCGATTTGTTCGGGCGATGCGTACGATCCAGATTCAGACTGCGCGAGCGGACAGGCGAATCCGTTCAATCGCGCGAAAAGCGAAGCTCCGATGTACTTGCAAGCCGAGTGGTACCGTCTCGACAGCCTCGGGCGTAATCCTTCGCGCGAGCTGGGCGATTTTCCGCCCTGGCTGTAGGTAATAGCTCCGGCGCCGCCGTCGCGGCGTCGCTTACTTTTCGACTGTGCAGCTGAACATTGTCGAGAGCCCAATGACATCCGTTGGCTGCATCGTTTTTGCCGTTACTTGCTCGCGAACAAAATCGGCGACTTGAACCGTGTTGTTGATGTCCATTTGAAGTGAAGTAAATGGGTGCGTTCCCCATTTACCGGCAGCCTTCAGTGCAGCAACGGCTTTTGTCGAGAGCGCGAAGGTTCCCACTTGGCGCGATAAAAACGAATAGCGTGTGGCGTTCGGTCCTGGGTTTATGTCCCAACCATTTTCTTTTGTCGGTCCATCGTTATAGAGGTGCTCGGTCAGGATTGCGACCATCGCGGGTCCGCGCTTCGCACGATCAGCGACAGGCGTCGTCAAAAGAATCGTTAAGTTGTAGAGATCGGTATACTCAAATTTGTTCGCCATGAAAGCCACGGTTTCGCCCGCAACTTGAAACTCTTGATCGCCTTCGCCATCAACTAAAGGCAGCGTGAGCACCTGTGTATGTCGCGAAGGATCGGCAGATTCGTCCGTCACATCGTTCGCGGTGTAAACTCCGACGAGGCA
>JAYSST010000791.1:0-2373 GCA_043720435.1 Bdellovibrionales bacterium | reverse complement strand
GTTTCCGTTTGCTGCGAGCACTTGGTAGCGGAGATGCTGAGGAAAGCGAAAACATTGCGCGCGAGTGGAGCGAAAAAGGTGTGCGCGAGTTTTCGATTTCAACCGAATTAGAACGCGTACAAGTGGCCGAAACGGAGAAGGCGCCGGCCGGTGAGTGGAGCGTTTCTAAGTTCGAAGCGGCACTGCGACTGCTAAAGGGCGCGGGATTTAAAGGTATTAACACCGATCTGAAAGCGAAGAATGCAGCACTCACGAAGTTCGAGTTCGGAGCGGCCGGCGCTGGTCTGGGCGCCCACCTTGAACAAACAATGACTGATCTCGAAGGTGACGCTACTGCTTTTTTACGTCTACAGTTCTGAAAGTTATTTAAGGATCGACCTGTTGATCGCAAATATCTTCTTCGAGACCGGCTCCGTCGACAGGGTAATCCGACAGCCGCGACGCAGATTCCTCTAGATAGGTTTGTTCAACGTACGTTCTTACAACCGCGTAGAGCGGATTCGCATAAAAATTTGTCGCGGTGGGTGTCGGCCTGGTCGTCGCTTCGATCAGCACGTGATGTTCATCGAGCACGCGTATTTTCAACTGATCGTCTTGCGAGGTTCCGCCGAGACCGCCTTGCCCAATCGGCTTAAGCTTGGCAATCGGGAATTCATAGACGCGCGCCGGTTGCCCGAACCCCATCGAAACCATTTCTGGATCGGCAATCTCTATCCGTGCGGCCTTTTTGGGATCTTTAGGTCTGGCGAGTTTGCTTCCAAATCGTGTCGATACTGTGCGCGAAACAGCTTCTTTCGCGTTTCCCCAGGTACCGCCAGAATCTCCAGCAAGCGGATACTTTGCTATCGCACGCGAGATGTCTCCTTTTGACGGAGGGCGCTCGAATTCTCGCAAAACTTGGTTGTCGCCCGCAATTCGTTGCAGAAGCTTGGGAAGCTTTTCGAAGTGGGTGCGCTTACTCGCTTCAACTTGCTTTTTACAAGCGAAGATCGCGTTCTCACGAATTAGCGGATCGACTTCTGGAATCGGCTCTTGAGTCGCGCAGCCGCCTACTACGAACACAAGCAGGAAGGCGATGCCGAGAGTAAGTCGAAAGGCAGGTTCGGAACGTTTGATGGTCATCGTTAGATTCGTTCGTCTCTTCATGAAAGTAGCGTACAGAACTTCTGGACGTTGAGAAAGCTCTCGTGCAGAGTTTTCCCATGGATATTGATAATCGCGCCGCCCAGCCTTCAGATTCTGTCAGTGAGCCTTCCGGAATCCGCGCGTTTATGCACCGTAACGAGAAGAAGCTCGACCTCGCGTTCTTCATCGGCGGATTCATTTTTGATATTCTGATGATTGAAGCTCCGGATTCGATTTCGGGAATCATGCAGCAGGTCGTTTATCTCGTAATTATTGCGGTGTTGATTCATTTTGAACTCTTGTTTCGCGTGCACAAATGGCGACCCGGAAATTGGATGCGCAAGATTTGGTCATGGCGGACATTTCTTCTGCACTTCTCACTCGGTAACCTGCTGAACCTTTACTCGCTCTTCTACATTAAGAGTGCGTCGTTCTTTAGCAGTCTTATCTTCCTATTCTTGATGATCGGGTTCATCTTGGCGAACGAACTGCCGGTTGTGAAAGGCGCGAAAGTTAGCGCGAAAGTTTCGCTTTATGCGATTTGTCTGTTTTCGTTTCTCTCGATTATATTTCCGATCATGTTCGGTTCGGTCGGTTGGTTGCCTTTCACGTTCGCGGTGATAGCGACAATTTTGGTCTTCGCACTCCAGACAAAAATGCTTCTACGTTCTGTCGTCGATCGAGCGTTGTTAACGCGCGCAATGCTTGCGCCTGCCGTGTCGGTGATGGGCGCCTTCGTCATTTTTTATGCTCTTGGTTGGATTCCACCGGTGCCGCTCAGTGTGAAAGAGCAGGGCATTTATCACCAAATTGAAAAGAAGGACGGAAAGTTTCTGCTTTCGTTCGAAAAAGCGTGGTGGAAGCCTTGGCAGACTTCCGACAGTGATTTCAATGCCGAAGTCGGCGATAAAATTTATTTTTACGCACAGATCTATTCGCCAACCAGGATATCGGATCAGGTCGCAATCCGCTGGCTACAGAAAGATGCAAAGGGTAAATGGATGCCAAGCGACCGAATTCCCATGAGCGTCCATGGCGGTCGAGCTGACGGCTTCCGCGGTTTTGCATTTAAAAACAATTATACGCCTGGAGAGTGGCAAGTCAGGGTCGAGACAAGTTCTGGAATTGAAATTTCACGACTGTATTTCGACGTGGTTGCAGCAGCCTCATCCGGGCCGCGAGTCTATGAAGTCATTGAACGTTAAGGCGTAGCTAGAACTTTATCGGCGGTACATCTTGGCAAATAAT
>JAYSST010000790.1:0-2379 GCA_043720435.1 Bdellovibrionales bacterium | reverse complement strand
AAGACGGATAAATTGGAACCCATCCCGGATCAGTTCGTTCTGTCACAAGAATCTCACCGTTGATGCCTTCTGCATCTTTCATTTCGCGAACAACACGGACGACGCCTTCAACAATGCCGGGACAGCATGGAGTGCCGATGAGCACGTTCGGATCATCGGACTTCGGCCGTTCCGAGCGCAACAGATCGAGCTCTGAAAGAACCTGTGCGTAAGGCAGGCTGACTGCGACTGAACCTTCGAGGAGAAAACGATCCGGTGGATCCGCGCTCTTCTGAAACAGTGCAAATTCTTTTTTTCGAAGCTCGGCGATTCCACCGACATCTAGAGTCACTGTGCGGCCTTCGTTGAACGCGACAATTTCTTCGATTGTCAGATAGAAAATATCTCGATCGTTTCTTAAAAATCCAAGTTCGAACATTCGAAGTCCGATAGCGCGCATGATTTTTCGCGCGATGCCGAAAACCTTGGTACGCGCAAATCGCAGATTCTCGCGATTTTTAACGGCTCGGCGGGTTTGTTTCAGGACCCATTGATAAGACCAAAGCTTGAGGCCCGACAGCTTCTGTTTCAATGCCTGTTCCGCCTTGCCACGAATCGCAAGCTCGCGTTCTTCCATCTTGGCAATTTCGTACGAGCCAGAACGCACGTAACTCTGCACGCTGCTGACAACAAACGTCGGATCATCGTGCAGATCATTCTCTTCGAGCTTCAGCTCGTTGATGCAGCGAAATCCGTAGAGATCGAGGAAGCTCTCGAACTTTGCTTTAATGACCGGATTTTTTCCGCCCTTGATCGCCGCCCATGCGGCCGTGGGTTTTTCGGCCAAGAACCACGCCTTGAAACCGGGCTCGGTCTTTGGAAGTTCAAGGTCGATGTAACTCGCAATGCGCATCAGTGTTTTCGTAGGTTCAGTGCTCTCGAGATCTCCCTGTCCGCACAAAAGATCGTTTTGCAACGAGCTTCCCTCGTCGCCAACCGCCAGCCACTTTTCGGTAATCTTTTTCAGCATCCCGAAAAATATCATGCACAGGTAGTCATTGATGATCGGCACCTGCCAACGCTTCAAGAACTGATCTTCAAGCCGATTGTACTCTTCAATCAACTGATCGAGGCTGTACTCGTGATAGGGGCGCTTTCTGGCATCTTCATATGTCCGAATGAAGTGTTCGTTGAACGTCGCGACGAGTTTGTCGATCTTCATGAATCGATCGACCGTCTTTATGAGAAGTGTGGCTTTTTGCACGAATGAATACTTCGGCGGATGATTGACGAATTCAAAAAGTTTAGCGACCTCAGGCTTTAACCCCTGCTTCACACCCATCATCGTTTCCATAAAACTTTTGTTATTCGCAGAACCGGGAAGCAAAAGAACCAGTTTATACCAGCACACGAGGTTGTAATAGATTCGTCCGCGTATGAGACCTAGCATATTGCGGAAGACATCTTCGCGCTCGGTAATCCAAGATTGTGGAATCCCCATGACTTCGCAAAATTGAATGTACACCTGTCGGTACGCACGCGATGCAAAGGTAAATGTAAGTGGGGTTGTGACCCCCGAGTAACTCTCGACGATGTTTGAGTTGTCCCACAAAGTTGATGAGACACCTTTCATCGTGTTATTGAAATAAGAGTCTGGAGGAAGACTGGTGACCGGCCTGGTTTGAACGAAATAGATTTTACCGTTTTCAATCGCCCACTCGCAATCTTGCGCAACTCCGAGGCTCTTTTCTAAGTTGAGCGCCATACGCGCGACTTCGTGGACTTCGCCGTCTTTCAACGACGTGACCGCGTGTAGTTCGGCTGGGACCGCTTCTATAACGAGTCCACCGCTCGGCGCTCGTCTGAAGGCCTGGTCCTTTTGTACGAGCTCTGTTTTAAATTTCATCGACTCTCGAGAAACGTCGTAACTGTCGCTTTCAAGGTAACCGCTAACGAGCCCTTCGCCCAAACCCCAGACCGAAGCAATCAAAAGCGAATCACGGTCGAGCGCGCGAATCGGATTTCGCGAGAAAACCACACCGGCGCGATCAGCATTTACCATTTTTTGAATGACTACGCCGACGGCGATATCATCAAACCCGAGCCCACGCTCGAGGCGATAAGCCAGGGCCCGTCCGGAAAACCCCGAAGCCCAGCATTTTTTTACGCTCAGTAAAATGTCGGCTGAACCTTTTTGAAAAAGGTAACTCGAAAACTGACCTGCAAAGGAGTTAAGCGCCGAATCTTCGTCGAGGCCAGAAGATCGCACGGCGCAATCTCCATCTGAAAATCCACTCTCGCGAAAAACTCGTTCAAATTCTTGCGTAAAAGCATCACTAAAATGTCCATCTAAGAACATCGCTTCGATGGTCGTCGCCACTCGGTCGAAGTCCGCAGGCT
>JAYSST010000789.1:0-2382 GCA_043720435.1 Bdellovibrionales bacterium | reverse complement strand
AGACGGCGATCGAAACGCGGCTCACTGTCGATCCGATTGGTCTCGGAAAACCTTTGCGATATAGCTTCGTCGGACATCGACGAATACGGGTGGGCGATTACCGGATAGTTTATCGCCTCGACATGAGCCGGCACGCGATTGTCATCGTTCTGATCAAACATCGAAAAGACGTTTACGAAGAGTAGCTTTTCACGAATCGTTTTAGCGCATGGTCCCAGACCCGCGATGGGCTCGATCGCTCCTGAACTGCTGACCATGACAACCCAGTCGCCCTGGCCACCTTGCCGATCGAACTAAATCTCAACGAAATTTGCTGAAGATCCGATTTTGAGAGCGCCTTCGGCTCAGCGTACGTCTCCAGCTCAAACACAACCACACCCCGGTGTTCGCGTACTTTTGGGTTCTCTCCGCCAACTTTGAAAGTACGCGAACCCACTGTACTTTTCGACCACTGCTGGTTCTTTTGGCCCTCTAAAATCGAAATGACATTTGAAGATCCTAAAAGACCGGAAGCAGCGGTGCTGCCTCCGGTGGCTTTGCTTTGGCTACTTTCGGTTCTACCTTCGTCGTCGTTCGAATTCGCATTTGTCGCATAGACACCGAGTTTTATTTTCGTCGCGTGGATTTCAATGAATTGCAGAAGGCTCGAGAATACTTCGCGCTGTTTTTCTTTCGGAGCTTCATCGAGCCGTTTGATCGTACGCAGAATTCTGAACTTTAGTTCATCTTCGTTCAAATCTTTTGTGCTCGTTTTCAGTTTTTGGATTTCAAGTGTCCCGTGAAGGTTTTTTTCTTCTTTGATCTTCGCCTGAAGCTCTTCAAGCTTTTTATAGAGCGGCGCTGCCGAAACTTCGGACGGCAGTTCAGCAATCCTATTCACCAGATTTTCCACACGTTTTTTTCCCGTGAGCACTTTTGCCGTTGAGCCTTGAGCCACACTCGCTGCAAACCGTGACTCCAGTCAGGGGATACGGATAGGTCGTCCATTCGTCAGGCTTGTACCGCCGCCGGTTTGCTTGAAGAATCTTGTTCGCATCGAGGAAGTCCTTTCCATCGATTATTCCGTCCCACGACGCTTTGGCTCGTTTCTTATCGCCGCGCTTTTTATTGATTTCGCGAAAACCAACGTAAGTCGCGTTCGTCAAAACGTGATGCAGGCTCTGAACGGTGAAATGGTTTCCGCCTTTAAGTTCGAAAACTCCGTTGAGTTTATCATATATATGATATATACTGAGTGGATGGTGACAGTCTTACGGGTTGGTAAGCGGCGGCGCAACTGTACGGGTGAACTTGCTCACGCTCGAAGTTATGGATGCCAGCACGGAGTTTTCGAAATCCATGGTCCGCAAGATCGTGACTTATATCGCAGAACATAAAGAAGAACTTTTGGAAAAGTGGGTGGAGTATCATGAAGAAGATTAAATACGGCAAAGTCGAACTTTCCGACGACTCGTTCGACGATGCCAACGCACTCATTCGAGTCTCGATGATGCTACCGCTCAATACGATCAAGGACCTGAAAAAGCTGAGCCTCTCTGAAAAGCATAGCGGCAAGTATCAGGTTTTGATCCGCGATATTTTGACCGAATGGGTTGAGCACCAAAAGCCCAAGCGTAAGCGCGCTATTTAAGCCGCACGAAGACTTTTTTCTTCGCATCCCAACTCCGCGCGGGCCTCAGTTTCGCCTGAACGGTGCTCCAAGCAAGTTCCGTTCTTCGCGCCACGGCTTCAGTCGTGCCGCACTCCTCGAAAAGCCGTTGAATATCTATCTGCGACAACACTTTCGGCTCCAGTCTAAGCGCCGATCACGAAGCCAGCGGCTTTTAGCCCGCCTGTTGTGGCCGAACTGAGATTGTTAAATTGGACGCCAGCCTCAGGTTCCGTCCAGGCACTTGCAGATCTACACCGGGCACATGCCTAATATCTGGGCTGTGAAAAATTACATGGCCGAAGAATATGATAAGACACCAGGTCTTCCTCCGAAAACTGATCACACTCATAAAGCCTTTTCAAATCTTCCGAAAAATGCCTGCAGTGACGAGGCGCTAGAGTTCAAATAAAAACGGGTTTTAAGATTGATGGAGTTTTTTCTGTAGCTCCCATCTTGTTGCCCGCGAAAATATCACGGAGATCGGTCGCTGAGAGCGACTTGGGATCCGGATAAGCCTCCAACTCGAACACAACCACACCCCGGTGTTCGCCTACTTTCGGGTTCTCTCCGCCAATTCTAGTGATCAAAAGCGACTCAAAATTAAAATTGCGAGTCGCATCAAGTACTTGAAACCACAATCAGAGCAGTTCGATCACGGGACGAATGTTTCTGAGCATTTCAGAACTTTGCTACAGATTTGCTACAACCTTGCTACACGCAAATTTCGTCGC
>JAYSST010000788.1:0-2398 GCA_043720435.1 Bdellovibrionales bacterium | reverse complement strand
ATTCGGCGGCAATAATTGAAAGTCGCGTGACCGGTTTTTGTCAGAACAAGTTTTCGACCATCACGTCTAAAGAGTTCGTGTCCAAGCTGCGCTTCGAGGGTTTTGATTTGTGTGCTGAGGCTGCTTTGCGAAGTGTTCAATTGTTTTGCTGCGGCAGTGACGCTGCCCAACTTCGCGACCGCAAAGAAATAGTAGAGATGATTAAAATTTCTCATCTTTTAAATTCTCTCACGACTTCGAGTATGCACCGATAGACGGCGAATGAGGAAGCACCGACTTTTAGAAGGCGCTTGGTGAGTCGAGATATCGCTCGGCCTCTGGTTTTAAAGGATTCGGTGCATGCCGCAATGCCGCGCCTGGCGACGGGTACAAGGTTTCGAAGTCGACGACGCGACCCGAATCGGCACGTCTCATTATGTGGGAGCGGCGAAGGTCACTCGTTTTGGCGATTCCGCATGCGCCCATCATTTCAGCGAAAGCTTTGATAGTTTGATTCTGATAGTTCGCGACGCGAACTTGCTTATCGGTGACAACAAGACCGACTGTTAAGTTCGGATCGTTCGTGGCCACGCCCGCAGGACATTCATTTGTATTGCATCGACGGGCTTGAATGCACCCTAACGCTAACAACATTCCGCGAGCGGAATTTACAACATCAGCGCCTAGGGCCAATGCCTTCATGAGGTTGAATCCGGTGACAACTTTCCCGGACGTGATAATAGTGACGTACTTCTTAAGATCCATAAGCTCGAGTGTGTCGCGCACGAAGGTGAGTCCTTCGATCCACGGCGTTCCAATACTATTGGTAAATTCGAGTGGCGCAGCGCCGGTGCCGCCTTCGGCCCCATCGACCGTGATGAAGTCTGGATAAATTTCGAGTTTCTTCATCGCCCGGCAGATCGAAACAAATTCCGCGGGGTTTCCGATGCAAAGTTTAAAACCGACGGGCTTGCCACCACTGTACTCGCGCAATCGTCCGACAAACCTAATCAGTCCCTCGGCGTCAGAAAATTCCGAATGGGCGGGCGGCGAGTTTACATCTTTTCCCATCACCACGCCGCGAATCTCTGCGATTTCTTTCGACACCTTGGCTGCCGGAAGAATTCCACCGTGCGATGGTTTTGCTCCTTGAGACAATTTAATCTCGATCATTTTGATATTCTCGTGAGCCGCTCGCATTTTGAATTTGTCGGCGTTGAATGTGCCGTCGTCATTTCTGCAGCAAAAGTATCCAGTACCGACTTGCCAGACGACGTCCCCGCCAGGCTCAAGATGATGCGGAGTTACTCCGCCTTCACCCGTGTTGTGATAAAAGCCGCCAAGCTTCGCACCGCCGTTGAGAGATCGGATCGCGGGCGCGCTGAGCGACCCGTAGCTCATTGCTGAAATATTGAAGATGCTCGCTGAATATGGCTTGAGACACTGATGATTACCAATCTTCACTCGAAGTGCCGCCGGTTCGACATGCAAGGGACGCAGTGAATGTTGCACCCACTCGGCGCCGCTTTTGTACAGATCGGTCTGTGTTCCGAACGGAACAGTGTCGCGCTGTTTTTTTGCGCGCTGATAAACGACGGACCGAACATCGCGCGAGAACGGCGCCCCGTCGGTATCGTTTTCAACAAAGTATTGCTGAATCTCGGGCCTGATTTCTTCGAAAAAATATCGGAGCATTCCAATGATCGGATAATTTCTTAAGATCGCTCGCTTGGTTTGAAATGCATTGTGAAATCCAAGAGCTTGCAACGGCAATACGAGAACAAACGCCCAGTAAGCATGTGGTGTGACGAGTTCACCGAGAGCTACAACGGAAATAACAACCACAGGCGCAGTCATAAAAAATATTTTTCGCATTTCATTACTGTGACTCAGTAAAGAGCAGGTGTGGAGCCCTCGACGTAGGAATCGGACCTTGCCGCATGCAAAAAAAACGCACTCCGAAGAGTGCGTTTTTTTCTCGGATCACGCAGACGAAAGTCTAAGCAACCAAAGTGTTCGTACTAGCAGCCTAAGTAAAAGGCCGCCCGTCGACTAGTAGCGAGATCCGCCGCCGCCGCCGAAGCCGCCACGACCACCGCCGCCGCCACCTTCACGTGGAGCCATCGGTTTCGCTTCGCTCACAGTCATCGCTCGGCCTTCGTACATCGCGCCGTTGAATTTTGTGATAGCAGTCGCCGCTTCTTCATCAGTTCCCATTTCAACAAATCCGAAGCCTTTGCTTCGACCTGTCTCACGGTCTGTGATGATTTTCACACTTGTTACAGTTCCGCACTCAGAGAACGAATCTGTGAGAGCTTGCTCTGTTGCTGTGTACGGAAGATTACCGACGTATAGTTTCTTACCCATAAAACCTCCTTAAGGCTTGGATTGCCACTTCGGAGGACTGGGTTTCCAAAAA
>JAYSST010000787.1:0-2403 GCA_043720435.1 Bdellovibrionales bacterium | reverse complement strand
CTTTCAAAAGTTTCGCCTTCGAGATGAGTTTGGTTTCGAGGTTCACAATGAATTCGCCATCCGCGACATCCATTCCACTTTCGCTCCAGCAATCACCGATGAGCGAAGGCAACGGCGGCATCGCACTCGCGGTTTGGGAAAAGCCCGACAAACCGATGACGACGAGAGAAGTGATCGCGACCGCATGTAGCATTCTAGAAGACGACTTTACAAATTTCATAATTACTCCGGAAATAAAATTAGATTTGAGAACCGAGACTGCACCGGTTCTAGTCGTTAGACGGCTGTTTTCAAGATGAAACGAGAGTTTGTCAGGTAAGCACGCGATGAAACAGCTCAGACGATCGCGTGATGCTGATGAACGCCCACGCTGTCTTTGTTTTCGCAGCGAATTATTTTATTTTACGAGATGAAGGCCAGACGGCATGGCATCCGGGTCTTCGGCCTTGATGCTCGCAGGACCGCGAAGCTCGCTTCGTTTTTCCTTTTCATTTACAGGGAATACGATGCCGACCTGTCCGCGAATTCGATCGAGCCGTCCGTCTAATCCGAACGCTAAATTGATCTCATTCACAGACTTCAGGTGTTGAGCCGTGTACCGGCGTTCGCCCTCGAGATCGCGATCCGGATGTTGAAATCGGACGTGCAAGCGCTCGACTTCGTAATCGCGAATAACTTTAGCAAGATCCGAATGCTTAAACGAAATTTGCTGGGTCAAAATTCTCAGTTTTTCTGCGTTTTCAATGCGTTGTTTAGATTCGATCATGTCTGATATTTCTTTCTCGAGACTGCGAATACGCGACATATACGAAGCAAGACGCGATTCGTGATCGGTCCAGCGGCACGGAGGTTTCACTTTTAGGGCTGAAGGTTTCTCTGCCGCGACGGCAGCGTCGGTTGCTGCTCCCGGCACGGCTTCGACTTCCTCGGCTTCAGAAACGGCAGCTGCGATGAGAATGGCCGCGAAAAGTACGATCGAGAACACAGCGCGACGAGCGAATCCCAAATAGGCGGAAGAGCTCGTCTTCGCGCCGACTGCTTTTTTAGCTACTGGGATCGATCTCGTTAATTGCACTTTGCTCCCATCGAATCCGAACAGAGAGGTTCTTGATTCGGTTGATAATTATCGTCGCTTTAACGGGAGACACCTGTTCGATACGAAGAATGCCGCCCTTAATACTAGACATCAGGGCAGCTGTATCCCAGCCAAAGCGCGAGTCCTGTAGTGCTTGTCGGATTTCGCCGCGAAGATCTTTCGCGTCTATTCCCGAAATTATCAGCGTCACGACCAAAGGCCCGTTTTTCGCAGCGCTCATTTCGCTATTGGCGTAGGCCGAAAGTCCCAACGGATCCTTTGGATCATTTTGAGACGACGTCACCGGCATTGCACCGCCCGGTGAGTTTTCGGGGGCATAACCAAGAAACGCATTCATGTCGACTTCTGAACTGTCCGGCACAATCGGTTGCGGTTCGCGTGCGGTGGGTTCTGGAACCGCTGTCGTCGCCTCAGGCGCGGAAGCCATCGGCTCGATCGGGGGAAAGGAATCGGCCGACATCGGATTATCAAGTGGCACCGACTTCAGGCCACTGCGTTCAATCGCGGCAATGTCGATCGATTCAATTTCAATATCCACCGGCGCAGGCGTAACATCTTTCGGTTCATCGAGTGAAACTTGCGCCAATCCATCCATGTCGACAAAAACAATCGAACCACAACCGGGGCACGTTGCCATGCCGTAGTCGTCTTTGAGTTTTGCCTGACACATCGGACATTTTGAAGACATTAGGTAGTGTCCTATCGACGCTTCTTATCGCGTTCCATCGCCCGTCTCGCCGCTCGAGACATACCACTGCCGCCACCGCCGCCGCTCGGCTCGTCCGTCGGTGGTCCAAAGGTGAGCCGAGTCTTCTTCGGCTTCATAGCCTCGAGCTGTTCGGCTGCTTCCTGTTGGCGGGCATCTCCGCGAGACGTCGGAGTACCGGCGACCCGTTCGGCACGTGAACCAGAGCCGTCGAGTTCTTGCGAAAATTCGCGAGGAGCAGTGTCATCGGAACCTTCCGAATTCAGAACTAGTTGGATTTTAAATAGCTTCTCAAGCGTTTCGCCGCGAATGAAGCCGTTCATCTCTTCGAACATTGTGAACGCTTCTTTTTTGTATTCAACCAGAGGATCCTTCTGCGCATAACCACGCAGACCGATCCACTCTCGCATCTGATCCATGCGTTGGAGATGTTCTTTCCAACGCTGATCGATAGTCTGCAGTAAAATCATTTTCGCAACTTGCAAGAAGAACTGACTCAGATGTTTTTTCTGTGCTTCGAGAGCTGTCGAAATTTTAGCGCGGAGATTTTCCACAATTTGACTTGCGGAAAGCTTGCCATCGTCCTCGAACTCGATCTCGA
>JAYSST010000786.1:0-17190 GCA_043720435.1 Bdellovibrionales bacterium | reverse complement strand
TTGTCGTAAGCATGATTGTAGGAATGATCGTCTTTCGAACTTATCAAGCAGGCTCAAATAAAAGGCGACCTTAATGGAATTGCTGGGCTATTTCGCAGCTTTCTTCATGGGATTGTCCTTGGGTTTGATCGGCGGCGGTGGCTCCATTTTGACCGTGCCCATACTTGTTTATCTTTTCGGGCAAGATCCGTTATTGGCCACGACGGGTTCACTTCTTGTTGTGGGCGTAACAGCATTTGTGGGTGCAATCACAAACGCGCGAAAAAAAATGATCGATTTCAAAACTGGTATTCTGTTTGCGGTACCTAGCTTTGCAGGAGTTTTTGTAGCTAGACACGTCATTTTGCCAAATCTTCCAGAGATTATTTATGCTCAAGACGGAGTTATTTTAACCAAAGCGGTGTTGGTGATGGGAGTTTTCGCCCTTCTGATGGTGCTTGCCTCGCGTGCGATGATTCGATCCGGAAGTGCGTTGGCCGCTGAAGACCCAGAAAATTCTGCAGGTCTTTCGCAAATAGGGCGGAACGGATTTTTAGTCGGCATTACGACAGGTTTCGTAGGAGCTGGAGGAGGTTTTTTGATAATTCCAGCGCTCGTTATTCTTTTAAAATTCCCTATGAAAATGGCTATCGGAACGTCGCTGGCAATTATTTCTGCGAATTCACTTCTTGGATTTGCGATCAGCGCAAATTCGCAGCCGTTAAATTGGAAAGTGTTAATGATAATAGCCGCGATTGGTACAGCGGGCATTTTTGTCGGCCAGGCTTTTAGTGCGTCTATAAATGAAAAAGCTCTAAAAAAAGGTTTTGGTTACTTCGTTTTGTTCGTGGGTTCGTTAGTTCTTCTAGATCAGGTGATGAAACTGCGCTGAACCGAGGAGGAAACCCAAGTCCTCTTCGGGATCCTCCATATGGGTTTGGTTGGTACAACAGAAAATTGGTTGTCTGCTGAAGCGATCTGTCTAACAATTTTGGCGGTCGCCGCTACCTGACGAATTCGCAATCGAGTGCAATCACCGTTGTCCATTTTTTCGGATAGTCCTCGCTGGTACTTTCGAAGCTTCCGTTCTCGAGAGTGCCCGTACGGAAGTCTCGAGTTCGCAAGATTAAATTTCGATTGTGTTGGAAGAACTGACCCGGAGCCGCCAAGACAAAGACCGTTTCATTTGCGAGCTGAAGTTTGTTTTTCACTTCATAGCCCAGATTCTCCAACGCCTGTTCGCGAAATACCGGAACTCCTCCGCGCTCAATTTCTTCGGTGAGGCCGCCGATTGTCGTAAACCCGGTCACAATCAAATAAAGCTGATTATCGGCATACGTTCGCGGCCAGATGGTTTGTCTTCGCACGTCGGGTCGCAGGCACTCGATCTTTTTGAAATCTTCAAGATTTTGGGCTTCGGCCGACCAGGTCGTCAAGGCGCTCGCAGTTGTCACTAGAACACTTAGCATTTTCATGATTTTCATTTCAGACTCCACTTTGAGAATTAGATTTGGTTTTTGACTTTTGGATAGAGAACAAACGAAGCGCCGAATACGAGATGTGCGGCCCAGATGCGATCCATGTTCTTCTTTGCGAGACATCCACTAAACTCTGCGGAACTGCGAAACTTGCTTCCATACAACCTCCTTAAGGCATGAACGCAAATTAGGTCGGTTGATTAAAATAGTAAAAGCTGTTTAAACTGTTTAAATGATCAGCCTGCACACGAATCAAAAATCGATCTTGGATTTTCTTTTGGCGAAGCCCGAAGGCGCGACGCTTGATGAGTTGGCCGAGAATCTTGGCGTCACAAAAACCGCGGCGAAAGAGCATCTGCTAAGGGTCGAGCACCTTGGCTACATTTCGTTTGAAGACTCGAGAGGTTCGGTCGGGCGACCAAGGCGTCGATATACGCTTTCAGTTTCGGGACAAGAAGCGTTTCCACGGCAGTACTCGTGGCTGTCGACGTTGGTTCTTGAGCTGTTGGCTGAAGACATTGGTCAAAAGGGATTAACGGCGCTGATGGGGAAGCTTGCTGACAAAGTGAGTGCGGGCTTAGCTCCGCAATTTGAGAAGGCGGGCACTTCGAAAGAAGCTTTGGAGTTACTGGTCAAAACGATGAACGAGCTGGGTTACCGAGCCGCGCTGAAACAAAGCGATCTTCGCAAAGGTGCGATCATCGAAGCGACCAACTGCGTGTATCACTCGGTGGCGAAAGCGCATCCCGAGCTCTGCAGCTTCGACATTCGCCTCATGGAAAATACGACGGGCCTCAAGGCCAAACTCGAAACCTGCATTGCCCGCGGCGGGAGTGTCTGCCGGTTTTGCCTTCGGACGACGTAATCAACTTCGGGAAAATGCTTTAGTGATAGAGGTACGCCTGGCAAGTGAGTAGAACCGTAGAACCAAAACTGGTTCGAGTGAAGTCAACTGGCAGTAACGTAAATCATTGAAGAAAATTAAAATTGGATGCCCGGTCCCATCAATAAGCAATCTTGCTTCGCCCCGCGATTTCATTGAGTATGCTGCTTGCGTCACCACAAACAAGAGCTTAGACCGGTCGAACCCGTTTCCTTCAAGCGGTGGCGGCAGGGGCGCGGGAAGACGCGCGCAAGACCTCCATTTGGCCACAGCTATTTCCAAGGCGAGGTCATCGAAAACCCCGTCGAGTATCCGACGCTTCAATTGATCGCGAGTCTGGCGAAACAGGGGATGACCATCAGTTCCATCGTTCTGCGTTTGAATTCCAAAGGAATCAAGTCGCGGATGAAAAAGCCGTGGAGCTACAACGTCATCAAGTTCACGATCGCGCGCTTGAAGGACGGCTCGACCGAGAAGTTAGTCGCGCAGCCCAAACCAAAAAAGTCTGAAACCCAAACCACCGGAGCGAAGAAATGAATCTCGAGAAAATGGTTGTTTGGATCACCGCCATCGTCATTGCATTTGCGACCGCAGGGAAACTCGATGTTCTCCAAAACTGGATTTGGCGAGCGCAAGCGAAAGTTATTTACGAGTCGCGCACGTCGACTTGGGGAAGTCCGAGATTTTTTCGCCGGTAGAATTCACCGACCATCGGAGTGGGTTCAGCGGACGAGATAACGCACGAGCTCGATCTGCGGAGCCGCAGTTTCACTAACGATTTCGTATGGTTCGCAGTAGTCGGCTGCTCGGATTTGCTTTCTTCTGTTCGAACCATTCGTGGATGGCGCCGTAGTCAGCTGGATTTTCGTTTTTGAAGGTCGAACCGCAGTTCGGTGCGAGATAGCAAGTTACCATATCGACTGAAATAAAAATGGCATTTCGGCGCGAACGCTGTGTCGGTGTCCAGATAGATGGATCGAGATTAAACCGATCTCTCTCGTAATCGTCCATTTCACGATTCGGTTTTGACAAAGGTTTTCGGGCACGTGCGGTCGACGTCAATTTTTCGGCGAATGAAAGACCATCGGGACTTGAAATGACAGCTGATGCGAGTGACTGATAAGACAACCACTCGGCATCGCTTTCGTTCGTCAACCGGCTTCCTTGTTTCGCAATTTCCTCGACGCTGGGGAGAAACAGTTTTCCGTTTGCGGGATTGAAGAAGGGGCGAGATTTCGGAGTAGACAGTTCTGCGTAAGAACCGGGGTTTACGATTTGAGAAAATGCTTTGTCAAAGACGACGGTGGACTCTTCGTCTTGCTCTGACTTCGGTTCGGGCGTCGCTGAAAGTGAAAACCCTCGAAATTCCCTTTCTTTCTCAATCTCCTCTGCGGTTTTCGGTTTCCGCCATTGATAGCGTTGAATCTGTCGAATTCCGAGATCGCGAACGAAAATCGGTCCAAAACGTTTCAACATTTGATCCATAGCACCGGCGATTTCTGGCGGTACTGGCTCGCGTATCTTCGTCTTTTTTGATTCTGTCGAGCAGATGACAGTTCCGGTCTGCTGCCAAGTATTGTACATCGAATCGAAGATCTCCTTCGATTTAGCCGCGTCCGTTGGACCGCCGTCAGGGTGAAACAGAAGTTTCGCGGCGAATTCGTGGCTCTCCTTGAGTTTTCGAATTTCGGCAGGGAAGACATCGCCCTTCTTCGACGTTGAACACTCGATAACTTTCTGCACGAATCGCATTTCAGGAACTTCATTGTTGTCGAGATTCAGATTGTAACGGTCGTTGAGGTACTTTTCGACGGCAAGATACTTGTCGAATTGAGAACTCAAGTAAGGCACCAAAATCGAAGCGGCGACGCCCGCTGATCCGATGGTGACGCCGGTTCGGATTCGATTTCGAAGCGTCTTTCCATCGACAATTTCAAGACCGAGTTTTTTTACCGATTCGACGGCCTCATCCAGCGAATACTGCGCAATATACGATTTTTCGACAATGCTGAGGCTCTCGCGCGGGCGCTCATAAACCTTTTGAAGAATGATTTCTAGAGCCATCTTGTCGGCTGGGTCGAGAGTTTTGAGTCCTAGAGTTTTTTGGAGATTGCCAAAAAGCCAAGGACAAGACCGATGGTCAGTTTTCGCCTGCGCAATGTGGCTCACTGTAAGATTGGCGGTTAACATTATAACGAGCAAAAGTGTTTTGAAATTTTTCACCTTGCCGCCTCACATTTTGGCCCAGCGGCTTTAACTTTCTCTTGCAAGAAAGTCGCTAAATAGTTTTCGACTTGTTGTACCTGCTCTTGTGTCGCTCGGATGATGTGAGTGTCTTTCGAGACAGCTCGAATGGCATTCATCTCGTTCTTGTAGCCCTGCAAAACTGCGCGTATCGACTGCTCTTGTGCCGTCGGACGCTTATTGTAATATTCGCGAATTTGGTACGACTCATAGCTCGCGTGCGAAATACGTGAGCCATCCGGCGGGTAGGTTCGACTCGCGAAAATCAAATTTAGTGCGCTACAGGGTTTGCTCCGATACAGCTGATCGATTTGTTGAGTCAAGTTTTGGAACTGGCCGAGATACTTGTTGTTAGCTTGCTCGATGCGCTCTTGTGCAGTTACCGGTAGGAGCCCCAAATCCGTCATGCTTGGCTTCAACAGCTTCTGCAATGCTTCAGCTGTCACGAAGACTGCACCGAGATGAGCAATGCGACTAAAAAATCCGGGACAAGTGTTGGGCGAAGTTTTGGTGATGCGTGACTTCAAATTCTTCGTTTCTGAAACCACTTTTTCAGCGGCCATGAAAGCCAAGGTCGCGTATCCGAGATGCGAGAGGTTTTCGCCGCTAAATTCGTGATCGATAATTTCGCCCATGCTTTGTCCGTTGAGGACACGATGAGCGATGTCGGAGGCCATCATACCGACCGCCATCGAAACGCCCTTTCCACTGATGAATCGAGCGTATTGCAGCGACATCGGAATTGAGCGAGTAAAGATCCGGTCATACGTGTGGGCCGCCACGGCGAACGCAGCAAAGCCGGCGTGTTTCTCAAACGTCATCATTTGCGAAATCCACGATTCGGCAAGCTTTGGGTTGCGTTCCCAGATACTCCAAAAAACTGCATTGATGAGTTCAGCCGCGTAAATTGATCCCGTGCTTAAAATCGGATTCATCAAAATCGGTGGGGGCTGCACGGTCTTTCGCGCTTTCGCAAATGCGTCTGCACCAGCGACGGGAGTCGCTTTCGCAAGTTTTAAAAACTCTTCGGCTGTCAGCGACTCGGGAATCACTTGCTCGACTTTCGGAGATTCAAGCCAACTCGCAACTCTTGCGCTGTCGGATTTCGACAATTCCTTATTGTCGTGAGCTGCTTTCGACAGCCACTTCACCAAGTCTTCGCCGGTTGCAGGAAGCTGGGCGCTGTTGCGATCGGGATATGCCTTTAGAAGACTTTGTATCGCTTTCTGCGAAAGTTCGAGGTGACCAAGAAACTCTGAAAGTGTGAGTTTCCCTTGGGTGTGACGTTCGACATTCTCTTTGATGACTCCAGTGGTCCACGGTCGGCGTATGGCGAGCGCGATTTTTTCTCGATCTTTGACCTCAATGTTCGAAGTATACTCTTTTGCGACATCTTCAACATTCTTCGCGAAAATCGCTTTCGGGCTTTCGTGCGCTTTACCTTTTAAAAGCTCTTCATAAGCCTCGAGCTGATAAATTGCCTTCACAAAATCGTAGTGTACGATATTGCGTTCGAAACCTTGCTTCTCCATTTTCGCTAGCAGATAGTAGTAGCCGCTGAGGGCTGATCGCGGCTTCGAATCGCGATTCGGGAAATTGTTGAACAGCTCTTTTTGAAGTGCGGACATTTGCTTTTCGTTAAAGCCGAATTCGGTCGCAAAGTTCTTCATCAATGAATCGAGTGGCCCGACTCTCTCCAAGACTTGGGAGAACGCCATCATTTTTTCAACGCGCGATCGAAGATTTGGTGTCAGGAAGTTTAGCAGTTGTCCCCAATCGATCGGCATGTATTGAACACGATCGTTTTTGTTGTTCATAAGGTTGTTGCCTGGGTGGCGGTCCGGATCGAATGGGCGTACTTCTTCGAGGTTTGGCCTACCGTCTCTAAGTGCAGGCTCGAAGTACAAAATCTGTTTTTCAGCAGCGAGAATGACTTCTGCAAACCGAACTTGATCTTTTTGAGAGAAGCTATCGAACGGTTGTCCGTCAACGAAGACCGAGCTTCGCATGGCGTGAATTTTTGTATTCGGACCAGGAAGACGCTCGACGAGGGTCGTTGTTTTCGGCACCGTCAGATCGACGTCATTTGCATACTTCAAATTTTCATAAGTCGATTTTGCGATCGCCGACTTTTCGGTTTCTTTGACCAGACTTAATTCTCTTAGAGTTCCGTCTTGCACAGCGTTGCCGATACCCATTAAGAACGAATAACGACCCGCATTTCTTTTGATCAAATCATCGATAATGATTTGCAGCTGCTTGAGATCCATAGGGATCGAAACGCGAGTCTCTTCGCGTGCGACTTGAAGAACGTGCGTTTCGCCGGTGGCTCGTTCTTCGACTTGAATACCGTATTTCATTGAAGCTGAACCCAATAGTTTTTTTAGACTCAAAAGCGAGTCAGTCTTATTGGTTTTCAATATTCGCTCGAGATCTTCATAGATCTCGTAAAGTCGCGGAACGTTTGCGCCATCGCGAAGTTTTGCAAGTTCTTTGCGGACATCTGGTGGTAAGACGTCGCTTGCGGCCAACAGTTGGCCGAATTTCACGCCAACCGGCCCGTAGGCTTCAAGCACGTTTCTTAGTACAGCTCCCGAGTTTGCGTTTTTCTCTTGATGGTTTGCCAACAGATGGGAGATCACGAGCGTTTTCTTTTCGGGACTCGACACTTGATCGACTGACTTCAAAAATGCGCGGATCAAATCCTGGGCAATGTCGGCCGTCTTTTCTTTCGCCGGAAGAAGTTCGTTTAACAGCTGCTCTTGAAAGAGAAGACTCTGTCCACCGCGCAGGAGCGAACGCTTGGTTGAATCAATAAGTGCTGCCATGAAAACGCGTCGCACGTGAATCGGCATCCCCGTGTAAAGTCGGCGCACTGTTTCTTCACCAACGGTTCTGAATTGTTCTGATAGTGCCGGTGGTGGAGGACCGTTGCCCCGTAGCCAGCGGACAAGCGCCCATTTTTCTTCGCGGTCCCAATTGACAGCACCTTCGACAATCGCGTTAGTCACAGAATAGCCGAGATCGCTGTTCTTTACTCCTTCAGCGACCATGATTTGTTTTTTGATAAACCCTGTCTGTTCGCGATTGGTTTGCATGTTCTTCGCAGACCAGTCGAGGAGGTCCACAAGTACGGGTCCGCCCTCTGAGAACTGTTTTACCAACTCACTCTTGTGGCTTTCGAGAAAGCCTAACTTCGCATGGCGAATCGTATCTGCGGAATTCGCTTCAATATAACGATCGACCGCTTGTTGCGCGCCCTTCATCGCGGATTCGCCTTGTGGAGATGAGGGATCGGTTGTCGCCAGGCGCGATACGAGTTTTTCGATCTGCTTGTGACTTTTCTTATCATCATTCGAAACGAAGGCTAGTTCTCCTGCGATTTGAGCTAAAAGTTCATTCGCTTTTTGGACTCGTTCGTCCTTCGATCCGGTTAGAGGAAAAGATTTTAGCTTTGCCTTAATTTCGGTGATTGTTGCCGTTGCTTTTTGTTCGAGCGTTTTGTCATTGAATGAAGTTCGATTGATTTCTCGATATATTTCCGCTGAAAGATTTTTGTCCCAAATTTGGTGGTTGGTGAAAGCGCTCTCTGCGACTTGCCTTTTCTGCGACGCTGGGACCAGGCGGAAAAGTTCTTCGAAGACTCCATCGGTGAGCCCAGTCGCACCGCGACTTACCAGCCGTTCCCAAAACTTCAAACGTTCGTCAATGGTCGCGGCGGGATTGTTGCGTCGAAATTCACTGAGCAAAATCTTTTGTGCAGCTTCAGAAGTTTTTGGGTCGTAAGAAAAAGTATCGTACTGCGAAGCCAATTTTGAATATTGGCTGTAAATGCTTTTGTCGACAGAACTTGCGTGCTGCTGAATCGCTTCGGGGTTGAACTTCATCCAGAAATGCTCTCGATCAAGAATCGCTTTGATATCTTGGTTCGAGAGTGAGGTGTTCGCAACCTCGCTCCAAAGACGGTCGTAGAGAAAGCGGGGGGTTGCACCGACGTGGTTCAATGTGTCCAGTCGATCGATTCGATCTTGAACAGTCTCGTTTTTCGACTTGGGCCGTTGAAGTACTTCCGTGAGTACCCGAACGGCGGGTGAGACCAAGTGCGTGGTGATCGGCACACTCGAGGCGTCTTTAAGATGCGACCAGAGCGCAGCTTTCTGTGCCGAGTTGAGCGTTAGGAAAGCTTTCGTCATGATGGCGTTTGTGACGAGGCGCTTATAGGCCGGGTGACCGAAGTCGCGGGGGGAGAATTCTAAAATTTCGCGGATTAACTGGTAGGTGTCTCGCCCGTTTCTTTGAACCAGAGAATCGAAGCGGCGAAGCACAAGTTTTGCTGCCTGAAAGTAGCGACCAGCGGCTTTCAATTCTTTCAAGACTATGAAGACGTCATCGGGTGAAAGCGTCTGGCCCATTTTGTAACTCAAAAGCGTCCGATAGACAGATTCCGGGATCTGTTTTTTCATGTCCCGGATTTCGCTCATCGGTTTCGATAGAAGACCGTACTGAGGAAAATGGCGGTCCATGATTTTAAGATAGCTTTCCTGATTTTTAGTGCCCAAGTACTGAAGACTTGTTGTTGTCGCAAGCTTCTCGAGCACAGCCTCTTTTTCGCCTGACTTTGTGTTCGAGCCCGAGAGATGCTGGTCTGCAAGCGCGAGCATTTTCTCGGTTGTCGAATCCATTACGTGTCTTGAGTAGCCACCGAAAAGATTGAAGAGAAGCCGCTGGGCTCCATTTGAGGAGTCGACTGCGTT
Source organism: Bdellovibrionales bacterium (assembly GCA_043720435.1). Taxonomy (GTDB): domain Bacteria; phylum Bdellovibrionota; class Bdellovibrionia; order Bdellovibrionales; family JAMPXM01. Next base: position 7,852 of record JAYSST010000786.1, on the reverse strand, counting down.
TCGATCATCATGACTGGACAGTGAGATTTTTCGATCACTTATATTTTCCGCGCCGTAGATAAACAATTTTTTGAACTGAACTTCGGTTTCTTTTGCCAATTTCTTTCGGTCTCGTTTGATATCAAAAGTACCTTGGCGTTTGATGATTTCAACTTTGGCAGCTTCTTCAGCCTCGCCAAGAAGTGCAGCAACCGCTGGATCTTTTCGTAGCGCCATATTTTCTGAACGGTTGATGATCGATAACAGCGACCACTTCGGATATTGAAAGCGCATGATGTATAGTTGACGTGCTCGGGATCGATCGATGTCGCTGGTCAATCCATCTGAAAGGAATACCGTCGACTTTTCGTACGCGTCTAAGGCTTCAATGACCGTCTTCGAGTCTGTCGTCGTAGATCGCCTGAGCTCGTCGATTTTTTCTGAAACGGTGTTTGAATCTTGAACGGCGTGAACATAACGAGACGGAAACATGCCGACCGACTGCCTCACCCCAAAAGCAATGGACCGAGCCCCCATTTCGATACCACCACCGACAATGGCGACGGTCGTGCCCATAGCGGCAAGTCCGCCGATCTGAGTTGCAGTAATTTTTGATTTCGCTTCATCTGCTTTTTCGGAGACGACTTTCTTGGCGTCGTTTCCGGCGTATAAGTAAACACCGCCGGCCGCTACTGTACCGCCTGCACCAGCGTAGTACTTTGCGACGCCTTGAAGCGTTACGGTCTGCGCAGCAGTCGCCAAAAAATGCAAACCTGTAAGCCGTGTCGGTAATTGTACCCCGCGGTAAGGTTGCTGAAGAAAGTTAACCTTCTTTTTTTCCAAGTAAGCGATGTAGGTTCGCCCGAATTCCATTTCAAGGTTCACGGTTTCGCGGGTATCGGCACCGGCGCCGACGAGTCGCCTCATCGCCTCGCCGATGTTCTCAAGTTTGGCTTCTTCGACTCGCCGAACCTTTTTCCAAGGATCCAAGAATTTCCAAGGATCGAAGCCGGCGGCAACCATTCGGTCGATTGCGTCTTTCGCTGCCAGAATTCGCTGTTTCGTTTGATCACTTACATCAACGTTGACCCGAAGTTGTCGAAGTGCTTCGAGTTCGACGCGATCTCGCGTCTTTTGAGAGTCCACGACATCGAGTAATTGATTCGTGTCATTCAGAAGTCGTTTGCGATCTTGATCGACAGGTTTTCCCTGTTTTTCATTCAGAGCGATTTCTTTGAGTTCAAATGCGATGGCTGCTTTTGGATTCGATGATTCTTTTACTTTCAAAATTGCAAGATGCTGAGCCAGCGCTCGGTCGTATCCTTTTCGAACATTTGCCATCTCAAGCGCGATCAGACCTGCGAGTTCGTTGATGTCTTTCGTGAATGCGAGGGCGCCAACGCCCATCCAGATTTCACTGCCTTGCCCCGGAAAAACTAAATGGTTTGTACTGAAATTCATTGGGCTCGGACGAATGACGATTTTTAGCGGTGGGTCGCCGGGTCGCGTGAGTGCTTGGAAAACGTCTGTGAGTTCTGTCTTCGTTTTATCAAGAAGATCGAATTTTTCGAGAGGCCGCGGTTTGTCGTTCCAGCCGGTCGCTTTGAAAATGTCTTTTTCTACTTTGGTATTACTGAGGTCTTCTTGCTTTTTTTCTCTTCGCTCTTCCATGTAGTCGCCAAAGCGATCTTTCATGCGTTTGAAAGCAAGACTCCAGATAATTTCTACTTTTGGAGGCTGTTGTTTCACGTCACCGATTTGAATTGTTTGAGACGTGACCGGGGGCGCAGACGTGTCGTCCGCGATCGAACTTCGTGTATAAAATGATACTATGATGGGCACGAAAATGACTGCGCCCCAAAACTGCTTCGCCACGCTTCTTATTCGGAATATTCTGAGGAGTTCCAGAGATCTAGCTAGGAGAACTGATGATTAGAAACCGAAAATTTTAGTCCCGGATGTTCGTCGGGGTTGAACGGAGTGGTGAAAACGGATATCCGGTATTCGGGGAGACTGGTATGGCTCTTCTCTTGATGGTGGAACACACCTTTTGAGGCTCGCGAGCCGGGCAAGCTGATTCAATTTGATAGAAAAACGGAGTCGGCGGAGCGTTTATCCCGCTCTCAAGTCGTTTGAAAATTTGCGAGTTGACGGAATTGGATGCCCGGTCCCCTCAACAAGCAATGTTCTCCGGCCCCGCGTAACTATTGAGTATTTTGACAAACGCACGCCGAGAGTTTTTGAAGTTGCTGGGCCTCTTTACAAAACAGGTATGTCCGTTTCCGACATTTCGACACAAACGGGTATAAGCCGAAGTTCGATCTACAGGGCGCTGCGAGCGAATCGCCATGTCCTCAGGCCGCAATCCCCCGTATCTTTTGCGAGGTGGCGCAAAGGGCACGGGAAGACCCGTTCCAAACCGCCGTTCGGTTACTGCTTTTACAACGGCGCAATGATCGAAGACCCCAATGAGTATCCAACAGTTCTCGCAGTCTTAGCTTTGGTAAAGCAAGGACGAACGGTCGGGGAAATCGTCCGACACCTCAATGGAAAGGGGTATCGGTCACGGCTGAATCGAAAGTGGATGGCGTGGTGAAAGGAATTGTAAGGAGATCGACTGAGTCGACGCGAATCGCAGTTAAGGAATCTAAATTAATTGTCCGACGTCGAGATGGTCGTTCATTTCATTTGTATGGGACTGGCATTGTCTTAACAATATTCTATAGAAGGCGCTTGCGCCGACCACCCTTGTGAAGGGGCCGCATTGAGCAACGAGTGATGAAGTTGTTAAAACTACGATCTTTCGTTCTGATTGTTCAGGTTGGAGCCGCACTTGTTTTATCCATTTATCCTCGGATAGTTCGCGCTGATGCTCAAGAAACGAGTTGTCCTCAAACGACAAAAGACCAAGAGCAGTGTTACCTCTGTTGTTGTGCGCCGGAACAGCGCAATTAGAGTTGGGCGGGACGAACAATTTTGGGCGCTCCAACAGAGAGCCGTGATGAGTGACGATGTTGCAGAAAAATTTTGTGACGGATTAAATAGGAAAAATAAAAAAGAAATCGCCCCGACAAACGAAAACCCGTGCATAAAAACATGTCGAGATCATTTTGGAGCGAAAAAATGAGCTGGAAACATATTTCCGAAAAGAGAGTCGCGTCTGTTGCTCTACTTGTTTCGCTGGCAACGGTTGTTTTCGCGAGTATCGGAGGACCAAGAGAGCTCTACAAAGAAAAACTTTATTGCCGTCAGAACTTGAGAAGCGATCTGGTAGGATTGCAGGAAACAATGGGTTTAGCGACTGCGAAAGTGTATCGGTGTGCGGATGACCCTAAAAACCAATGCGAATTTGCGAGATCATATCTGCGCGAAGCTTTTGCTAAGGTTGAAAACTTCAACGAGACCAAAGAATTTAAGAAGTATGAGTCATTTGAGGAGTTAGACAAGAATATTCGAAACGCGATGGCCGCTGTCAGTGGGAAAGCTTTGTATTCAAAGTTGATTCTCGATACCGCCGGAGACCGGCTACTTGCAAGTTCGTCACGAGCTTAACCGAAAAGATTGAGCAGCGATGTGAGCCAGCGAATTATTGGTTTTTTGCCTCTGTGATTCTTGTTGGGTTAATTGTCATCATTCCGTTTTTTTATTTTGGAGTCCTTCTCTCAAGAAAGTAGAAAATTCGTTTCCTTAAGTGCGCTCTTTTCCCGACCGTCACAGCTTCCACGTGTCTTTTTTCGCGGACTTTAAATTACTCGGTGGTCGTATAGGCTCATATTCTTCTTCGATTTTTTGCATGTTAGCCATAAAAGTTTCGTACGCAGGTAGAGGACACTCAACGAGTTCAAGCCGTTCCGGTCGAAAATAAACCGTCCGCGGTTCCCCACAACTATAGTGCACGATCAAACCAGGAATCTCTTTAAATATTTCCATGCTTTGTTCTTAGGCGATTGAATATTGTCGGCCTTTTTTTTCTCCTGTGAGTTTTAGTTTTTTGCCGCTAACAAGGTTTTCAATATCTCGCTCTAGCGTTCTTCTCGGTGTATCTGGCATTAAACTCACGATGTCTTTCATTTGGAAGTTGGCTTGAGTTTTCGCAAATTTTAAAATTTGCTTGGCGCGGGCTTCTGGGCTCAACTTCTTCGAAGCCTCAAACAGAGACCGAGCCTCTTCAGCAACTTCTTTCGCGGCTACCGCAAAACACTCGCCCATGAATTCTATCATGGGGTGATTGCTTTGAAGTGATTTGCATTGTCTTATCGCTGCATAATAGTGACCGCGATTACGCATAACAATGGTCTCGCTGGGCACATATCGCGCGATGCTTTCTCCTCCCTGCAAAAGGAGGATCTGTTGAAAAAGTCTAACAGTTCTTCCGTTACCATCGGCGAAAGGATGGATTGCAACAGCGAGATAGTGAAAGGCGAAGGCTTTGGCAAATGGATTCGTATCTTCGTTTTCTTTGAGCCACTCCCAAAGTTCTTCCATCAAAAATGGAACTTGTGTCGGATCGGGGCATTTTTCGATTTCGATGCCGGTGGCTTCGTTAACAATTGAAACTGAAATTGTGCGAAGACGGCCATGCTGATTTTTTTGAATCAATCCGTCGGTGACTAATTTTTGGAGATCACAAAAATCGCGAATGCTCGGTATTTTTTTTTCTTCAGCTAATTTTTCAGCGTAGGCGAGCGCGTTTTGATAATTTAAAATTTCTTTTGCATCTCTGTCTTTAGGTTTTGCTGGAGATGTTCCAAGTAAGGCTGTAACTGCTTTTTCGTCGAGTTTATTCCCTTCGATTTGATTCGAATAAGTGATGGCTTTGATTTGTGCTTGGCGATGAAGTTGAACTTCGAGAGGCGTTGTGAGCACTTCGTCCAGAAAAGGTTTGCTCTCGGCAATTTTCATCAGCCAATGAACAAAGTTGTCAGTGAGTTTTATTTTAAACGGAATTTTGAATTGTTTTAAATACGAATAACGGCTCATTAGTTCATTATCCGCCATATATCCGCCATATGCAAGGTGGCGGAAATATAACCGCCATATATCCGCCATTGTGAGTTTGGCGGATATATTAGATTTCTTATTGAAATCAATAGCTTGCAGTGGATTTTATCAAAATTGCTTATTGACGGAATTGGATGTCCACCAGCGGCGACTCGCAACAATTCATCGCCCGTTGATTTCATTGAATATTTCGATCGGCGGTCACCTCGAATTATCGAAATTGTTGGGCCGTTATACTTAAAAGGGCTTTCAATCACCGACATTCGCGACCAGACCGGAATTCCTCGAAGCTCGATTCACGCCTCCTTGCGGGCGAATCGCAACATCCTTCGACCGGCGCGAGCGGTGCCATTTGACCGTTGGCGTAAGGGGCACGGCAAGACGAAATCAAAGCCTCCATACGGGTGGTGCTTTTCCCAGGGTGAGTTGGTCAGAGATCCACGCGAGTATCCGATAGTTCAATTGATCGAGAGCCTGTGGAGGCAGGGCCGAACGGTCGGTGAAATTGTTCGGTACATGAACGGAAATGGGTATCGGTCACGGTTGAGTCGTGATTGGGGTTATGGGGTCGTAAAAGGGGTTATCCAAAGACTCAATCAAGCGAAGTAACGTCAATTTTGCGACGGCCTTCGTGATGGCACGTTTCAAATAAACTGCTACGATTTTTCAAGTTTAAAGAAATGAGAATCGAGGCCTCGATTGTACGTCCAGCCATTTAAGCATCCGTTTTTTAAAGTTAAGTCGCGGGAGGAGGTAAGAGCTAGATGGACTGATCCAGATACAAATCGGGATAGCAGTTCCTATGATGTAGTGATTGCGGGCATTGAGGAAGGTGCCGGCAAGCACTTTCTTAATGGACCTTTTTATCGCGGCGAGCTCCCAATTCTGAAAGATGATTTAGACTTACGAGGGCTTAAGTTGTGGAAGATAGATCATGACTTCAGTTCTGGGGGCGATAATTTTAAAGGAATCTCGTTCAACCATGGAGAATGGTGGCACTGCAATTTTCGGAACTGCGTATTCTTCGGTTGTAGTTTGGATTTTCTGGAAGCGTACAACTGCACATTTGAGAAGTGTGCTTTCGTGTTTACCCATTTTGTCGGCGCCAAATTTGAGAAGTGTTCATTTGTGGACTGTGATTTTGGCGAGCCATGCAGCTGGGAAAATGGGAACTTCCTCAATACGACATTCGAAGGTTGTTTTCTCGGTCGAACTTCCCCATTCAACGAATGCCGATTCGATGATCGCACCACAGTGTCGAATATGCTTCCGCATTCTCCTCACTATGGCGAAAAAGTTAGTACGCCAAATGAAGCCTTGTCCGGGTATTATTCTTCATTCCAATCCGCTTACGAATCTTCGGGAGCAGAGGAACTGGCGAACTCATACTATTGGAAAGCTCGTAAGGCCTATACTCGTCACAATCTCAAGGGCTTCCGCCGTTTTGTCGCGTTAGTAAATGAAGTGCTGACTGGATACGGCAGAAGACCGCTTAGGCCGTTACTGATGATCGGACTTGCTTTTGCCTCAGGAGTATTCGCTTTTAGCTTTCCGCTTAAATTTGAAGATTCGTTGCTCTTGACTGCTGGCGCATTATTTACGTTCGGTGCGTCCACGGGCCTACTAGAAAAATTGGGTGTCGGGTGGCGGTTGCTCTATATTTTTCTTTCCTTTGTCGGTGTCACGGGTACAGCAATGTTCATTACAAGTTTGGCGACGCTTTGGTTTCACTCAAAGGTTCCAAATCCGACCGTCAAAACGCCCTATAACAGTTAGTCTTACCTCTCGAAGAACGTAGGGAATCATGCAAATCAGTATTGATAATAGCGCTCTCAACAATATTCTGAATGACGGACAGAAGTCGTTGCAGTTGGAGAAATTGATTGTCGAAAAGGATTTGGTTCTGATTATCCCTTTCGAGACTTTTTCGGAGGCTCTTGGGGGCGATGATATCGATCAAATTCACCTACGTCTTGGCAGGCTACATGGAATTCTCGAAAAGGTTGGGGTACGACGTCTGATAATATCACGTAGCGCCGCGGACTGGATTCGCAGAGAAATTGAATCTCGTGGAAGAATAAAAAATATTCCGTGGTTGGCAAATTCTCCGCGCTGGCATGGAATTCGGAAAATTTTGTCCGATAAAAATGAACTGCGCGAGTTTCACAATAAATCCGAAGGCGAACGTCTTAGGCAGAAAGCCATTAAAGAAAACCTGCGAAAGTCAGATAAAGTTTTTCGAGAAATGGCGACGTCCGTTTTTTCTAAAGAAGAAATTCGGAGCAAGATTCTAAATTTCGACTCGAGAACTAAGGCCACGGAAGTGCTTTTTTTTATTTCGGCTTTTCGTTTCGTCGCGAGTGGAACAAAAATACGAAGTGCGTTGAGAAAGTCAGACGGATTCGTGCACTTGAAATGCTATTTAAACTTGATGCTGCTTAGAGGGTTGGGCAACGCTCTCACGGAATTTTCCGAAGATGATCCGCTCAAGTTTTTCGAAGGAATAAAACTTGGAAACTGGTTTGATCTCGGTTGCATTGCCATTTCGTCACAGCTCGATCGCATCGTTACGGACGATGAGGATCAACGTTCCTTTTCAAAACTGGCGAACGAACTGGGAATTCTTAAAGCGAGTCCATTGTGCAGCGGGGGCCTCCTTGCCCTTTAGAATTGTTGCTGGGGAATGCAGAGGTCCGATCCGGACTCGAACGAAACAAATCAATGTTGACCCGTCAGACCTGAAATCATTCAGGATTTTTTCTCTTGTCCAATTTTTGCGAGTTGACGGAATTGGATGGGGTGCCAGGACTCGAACCTGGGAATGACAGAATCAAAATCTGTTGTCTTGCCAACTTGACTACACCCCAACGCG
>JAYSST010000785.1:0-5948 GCA_043720435.1 Bdellovibrionales bacterium | reverse complement strand
AGAAGGCACCACGAGCGATGCAAGTACTCGACATTCTGTACGGTCCACATCCGGCGCGCGACATGGCACTGAAGCGCAGAGGACTCGCGTTGGGGCTTACGGACCCAGCGCGAGCGTTCGCAGCCGATCTTCCAAAACTTCAAGGTCCCGCTTTAGGGCGCGAGTTGAAGCGACTCAACCGCGAAATTTTACTGCGGGAATAGGCACTTTGCGTTCATGCGCGTGGATCCCGCGCGATTTTTCTGAATCTCGCTGAGTTTTGGGCGAGTATTGCTCGAAGCACAGCCACGATCGCGAAGTTCGGTTTCGATAGTCATCGATTCATCAGCACTAAACTGAAGGTTCCAAGACGCCTTAATCCGCATCCAGTTCGCGAGATATGCACAGATATAAGTTTCGTCAGGCGGCAGATAGTCTTCAGGCCCACTATCGCCCTTGACCATATTCTCATGCCCGCTGACCGCGAGCAGATGCTGAATGTCATCGAGGTAGTTGGCGTAATGGCATCGTCGTTCTTGCGTCCATGCGTGTGCGCCGGACCGATAAGCATTTTTAAGCGGTACGACGTGATCAACTTGAACGGCGCTTGCGATTTTAAATGTGTCGCCCGAATATGGGTCTAGCCACTGACCTTTGCTCACATTGCATGGATTGCCGGGCTTGAATGTCGGTTTACTAGTACTTGTGAGATCGCGGAGTAAAACTTCGGCGCGCGTGTTGTAGCAATCGTCGGGCGCGTCTTCATTGACCCAAGTCCCAAACATTTCAACTCGGCGATATTTGGGTATCACGGCCAAAACTTCGTCCGGGCTTCGCGAGTCGGTGTTGTTTCGCATATACTGAACGAGATCAAATAGCGCAGACCGTAACGGGTTCTTTTCAAGTCCGCCGATGATCAAAAGTTCGTTCGGCAATACCGAACCCAACAACTTCGTAAGGTCGAGGCTATCGAGACCTTCAAGCAGACCAATGGAATCATGTTCCTCTGTCGAAAGAATTGATTCAGGAATAGTGGGTGCTGGATCGAGAGCGATAGGTGCAGAAATCGGAAGCGATTTTCCTGAGTCCGGAATCGCCATCGGGGGTGGTGCGCAAGCACCGAAGCATACGATCAGAAGCATAGCCGTGCTCAGCCATGAGAAAATTCTTCGCGAGTCGGTTCTTCTTGAATCAGACATGTACTGAAATTCCTCGTCGCGGTTCCGTTATGGAACTGTAACAAGGCCCGCGGATATGTTCGCAATCTTAAAGTAAGATTTGTTTGTCAGATTTGTGTTAGACGCCATTCGTCGCTACGAACGTCTTTGCTATCAACGGTTTGCGGGATTTACTGCTCTGAATCAAAAACGGAAAGGTTAAATTCAAAGCTGTCAGACGCGGTCAGAATACTTGCTCAATACATCAGCACGACCGTGCTTCATGGCGTCGACGATCATTAAAATTTTTAAAATTCGCGTTGAAGATTCGAACGCAAATGTTATCAGCGCGATTTTCGCGCCATCGTGAAGCGCTGCTCGCGTTCTAAGCATTAGCGCGTTTTGACTCCGACAGTGAGTCCTTCGGCCGTCGGAAAAATCGTAGCGCGAAGGCGGGGATGCTCGGCTATTTTTCGATTGAATTCGTGAAGAGAGCCCACCATCAAGAGTTCGTTTCCAGACTTTTCTTGTGCCTTGTGCACTTGCCCCCAAGCAAAAGTGTTGTCGCCGATAACGACTCCGCCTAAGCGAAGATTTTGAACGGCCCAATCAAGGTAAGCAGGGTATCCCGGCTTGTCGGCGTCGATGAAAACAAGATCGAACGGTCCATCGCCTTCCACTTTGGCGAGATTCTCGAGCGCAGATCCAATATAAACTTTGAAATCGATCGCAAGTTCGCCCTTAAGTTTTGCTTCGCGAAGATTTTCGAGGGCGACTTTCGCGTGCAGCTCGCTTTTCTCGAAACTATGAAGGACGCCATGCGGAGGCATACCGCGAGCGATACACAATCCAGAGTAGCCGCCGAGAGTGCCTATTTCGATTGCACGTTCGGGCCGGATCATGCGGCTCAAGATCTCGAGATGTCGACCGTCCATGGGGCCGACTTGGATTTCTGGGAGTCCAGCTTCGCGCGAACGGTCGCGAAAGAGAGCGAGCGTTGCGTCGATAGGCTGGAAAAGCTGTTCTGCGTACGCTGCGAGTTCAGGATCTCCCTGACCAAACGCTTTTTGCCGATTCATATGATGACCTTTCTGGCGACCCATCTCGAAGTCGTTTGCTCTTCATTTTTCGAATCGATGCATGTAATCTCACGAGGAGTACCGTCGGCGCTAGCCAAACAGTACTAAAAAAAAGGAGCCACCGTGGCTGATGAAAAAACTCCGGATCGAAACCACCTGAAGACGGCAAAGCCGGCAACGAACTACGGCGAGCCGGGTTGGGGTGATGGCGTTACCACAGCAGAAACTGCGCAGGGCGCCGAACAGTTGACTGTTCAAGCCGCGAATGTCGAATCAAAAGTGGGCTTTTCTGGTTCCGTGCGCCGACGCGTACGCACCGGAATTCTAGGCAAAATTCTTGATATCATCGGCGGTAAAGACCCTGATATTTTTGATGCTTACGGACGCGTGCGCCACAAGTTTACGGATCAGAAGTGGGCCGCTTGGGATGCGAGAATTCGCAAAAGTAAGGAGTTCGACTGGCGCCAGCATTCGGGTTCTGATCCGCAGAAGCCTGGCTTAAACGCAAATCCGGTGAAAGCTCCGACGAAGTAGGTCGCAGCGCTTCCGATTATCGAATTCGAAAACAATGAAAAAGCCCTGCGCCGCCGGTGGACTGCAATCCATTTTGATCACAGCGGGAACTGTGCTGGGCATTCCATGACTGCGTAGGGTTCGGGCCACCCATAAGATCTGAATGTCCAACCACGCCCGAGTCTGCAGGATTATTTGAAGTCCAGTTGCCGCAATTGTCGGGTGCTGCGCGGCCTTGCGCGTCTGATCCCGTGAGAATGTCGTGCACGTTTCCCGGAGTGATCGCCCCTAGATCGTTGAGAACTAAATTAGGCGGAATCACTACGTTATGGAGTTGAGTTAAATTTGCGGCAATCATCACTCCGGCCCGATTGAACCAAGGCCCGACGCCGATGCGATCTCGGGCATTTTCGAGCGAGGTGCCGTCGGGATTAGTTCGGCTCAGGTAAGCTTTCCAATTTCCTGGAACGCCCGCTTGAGTCCCAAGCATATTGCAGAAGCTGTCGGCGCCGACAATTCCACCCAGATTCCCGGTTCTCGAAAGGCTCGCGCTAGTTATGAAAAAACTCATTCTCACATCATTTAAGTTAGGCCCTGGCGGAGTCGGTGCTGGCGTTGGTTGGGTGCCGGCGGAGAGCGCGTTTTCTTTCATTTGCGCGATTTCAAAGGGAGAGCATGCCTGATACAGGCAGACGACCAGAAAGCCCAAGGTCAATACGAAGGACACAGATTTAGTCTTCACTCCTATTACCGTATCAAACAAAAAAAAATGCTTAAAGCAGAATAACCTTAATAGTGAGTCTTGCCTGAAAACTGTTATTTGCGCCGTTCATCGTGCTGTCAGTGGCTGGATTCCGGCTGGCGCATCGAAGTGTGTCAGTTTGAGATTACGGGCTTGGCTTAACCGTCGCAGCGTACGTTCGCGCAGATATCGATAATCGACATGCCAGTATCTTCGCTGATCGAAGCTTGCGAGCGGCGAGCTTTCGACGCTTTTTTATCGAAGCACTGTGATGCTGCATCCTCGAATGCGAGATTCTTGGTCGCACCTTTGCCGATGATCGTTCCAACGTCTTCAAGCTTCACTTTGCAGACTGCGGCTTCCGCATGTACCTGCATCGCGAGAACTGTCGCCATAGCGAAAGCGATAATGAAGAACATGCGGCCAATTCGATTCCATGTTTGAAGTGTCATTGAGACCTCCCTTAGCCCTTACTAGAGCACCAGACGGGCCACGGGGAGCGCCCAGCCGAGCACCACGCTGCATCTGACGCTCCTTTTGTTCTTCCGACCCACGGTCATGACTAGGCAGGGCCGAACGACGCTTCCATCTGTCAAAAGTTTTGACAGCCAAGGGCCGAGCCCGCGACAACCGTACGATGAATAAAGCAATGATTTTTACGATAGCGTTAGCTTGTATGACGATTGCGTTGGGCGCAGGTTGCTCAAGCTCTGGTTTCAACAGAGGGGCGCTAAAGGAACAGATCGGCGTTGCGAAGCCGGTTGTGACCGACGGTGAAATTAAAGACGTTTTGAATCGAAAACCGAATCTGCCGAAACCCTTCAAACTTGCAGTCTATTTTAAGCCTCCGGTCGCACCTGGAAATGAGTCTCTGAACCAGCCATGGCGGTGGAGCGAAGCGGATAAAACCGCGCTGACCCAAGTCGCGACCGATCTCAAGAATGAAAAAGTCATTTCTACCGTTTATCCGGTGCTTGAAACTCTCGTCGATGATCATTCACTTCGCGGGATTCGTTTGGCAGCTGCGAAGATGGGGGCCGACGCCGTTCTAATTGTTGAAGGAGCGGGTCAAACCGATCGCTACATCAACGGCTGGGGATGGACCTATGCTTTGATTCTTCCGGCATTGTTCGTTCGCGGGACGCAAACGGATACGCTGTTCATGGTCAGTGCGTCGATGTGGGATGTTCGAAATGAATACCTTTACCTGACAGCAGAAGCAGAGGGACAGAGTCATGCGACTTCGAGCCCGGCTGGGGGCGAAACAGACGAAGTCCTTTTTGACCGTGCGCGAGCCGACGCGATGGCGAGGCTGAAAAGCCAGGTCGTCAATTCAGTGCAAGGCAAATGATGAAACCGTTTATTCGAGTCATCGCCGTTTCGTTGGTGATGATGATCAGTCAAAACGCGAATGCATTCAAAGTAACCAAGGCTCTCGGTCTTGGACTTGATTTCGGCGGCGATAAACTGGTCGATGTAACTTACACCGATGGTTCGAAGTCCGACATCGAAGCCGGTCGCGGTGTGATTTTGAACGCCGGTCTCGTTTTCGACCTTAGTCGAACGCAGCCGCACACCTTTGAAACGCAACTCACATTTGGCTGGAAGTTTACTTCCACAAAACAAGCGTCGAATGGCGAGATCAGTTTTTACCGTTGGCCCGTTGAGATTATGTCGTTTTATCGAAACACGGAAAAAAGATTTCGCGTGGGTCTCGGGTTGACTTACCAATTCGGCATTGAAGTAAAAGGGACAAAAGAAGCCGCCCTTGCATCGGCGATGTTTAAGCCGGCGACTGGCTGGATTGTTGAATCGGGCTATTTCGTAAGCTCCGAAGAGAATCTGTTTTTGTCTGTGCGTCACACATCTATCTCGTATCAACCCCAAATTTCGGGCGGTTTCATCAATGCGAGCAGTACTGGTTTTGGAATGACCTTCCTGGTGCCCTGAATGCGGGCGAGCGCGCTCCCGAAATTTTACGAGACGTGGCTTGGCACTCTCGAATCTCCGATAGATTCGGACGCGTTCGATTGCGATGCTTGCTTCATGGTGAAACCGGCGGGCCTCACGCGCGACTTGGGTCCTTTCAAGCCGACGGTTAAGTGCTGCACTTTTCATCCGTTTTTGCCTTCCTTCACGATTGGCGCATTGATAGCGCTCGAGAAAACACCGTTGTCGGTGATCGAAGAATATCTCGCTGAAAGTCGACTAACTCCGCTCGGCGCATTTCCACGGCGACCAGGAAAGTCGATTTGCGAGACAGGCAAAAATCAAAACGATGCCTGTCTATTCTTGTCGAAAGATGGCGCGGCTAGATGTACGATTCGAGATTTCCGACCTAGCACCTGCGCAGGATACGTCTGTCGGTCGACGAGTGGATTAAGTGGTCTCAAAGTCTGGCAAGACTGGGAACTGAAACTCAAACGGTTCGAGTGGACGTTAGCACATGAAACAAGTTTTGAACTCGGGCGGACCTTA
>JAYSST010000784.1:0-2415 GCA_043720435.1 Bdellovibrionales bacterium | reverse complement strand
CCGGTTCAGAAGGTTCGATGTCGATGGAAGAAGCGCGGGGCACGGTAGGAGCGAGTTCTACCTACGGCGCCCTCGCACAAACCGGTGCACCGATTCAGCTGGCAAACGCATGGGGTGCGGAAACTGCTGGAAAGACTCCGCCGATTGTTGCGATCATCGATACGGGTGTCGACTTCAATCACGAGATTTTCACTGGGTCGGGTGCGGTGTGGACGAACACTCGAGAAATCTCTGGCAACGGAATCGATGACGACAGTAACGGTTACGTGGATGACGTGCGTGGCTGGAACTTCGTAGCGAATTCGAATTCTCCGCTCGATGACGATAACCACGGAACGCACGTTGCCGGAATTGTTCTGGGTTCAACGCAAGATATTCTCGCGTTCCCACTCGCCGCCGCAAAAATTCGAATCATGCCCTTGAAGTTCTTAGATGGAATGGGAGTCGGTACGACATCGGATGCCGTGAAGGCGATTTACTACGCTGTAAATAACGGTGCGAGCGTCATCAACAACTCTTGGGGTGGCGGCGGTTATTCGAACTCACTCGTCGATGCCGTTGCGTATGCTTACTCAAAGCGAGTAGTGTTTGTCGCCGCTGCGGGAAACAGTTCGCTTAATAACGATGTTACTCCGACCTACCCTGCAAGCTATTCGATTCCTGGAATCATATCCGTCGCAGCTACGACCGATGCCGACGGTTTGGCTTCATACTCTAACTACGGAGCTGCAACAGTTCACCTCGGTTCTCCTGGAAGCAGCATCTGGAGCAGTCTGCCAAATCAGAGCTATGGTCGATCGTCGGGGACTTCGATGGCGACTCCATTTGTTGCGGGTATCGCCGCGATGATGGTGCGCGAGAATCCGTTGCTTTCTGCCTATCAAATCAAAGAGCTCATCATGCAAAGCACGCAGAGCATTGCGAGTCTTCAGACGAAGACGGTGACCAAGGGCCGACTCAACGCTTACAATTCTGTGCTTGCAGCGAAAGCAACGACCGGCGTAACCGATCAACCAAGTTTCTCGGCTGCTCGCGCGCCGGCAGCTGAAGAGAACAGTGCTGCAGGTTGTGGTTTGGTAAAAACGTTGATCGACGATGCCTCAGGCCCTAGCGGACCGAATCGCAATGTCGCATTCTTCGGCCTTCTGTTGTTGTTCGCGGCACCGGTGCTGATTGCACTCAGCATGCGGCAGAAGAACGGAAAATCTCGTCGACGATTCCCTCGTTATCAGATCGCATCGCAAGTGACGATGTCGGTTGGCGGACGCGAACTCAAGGGTCAAGTCAGCTCGATCTCGATGGGTGGAGTTCAGTTGGCTCTTGGCAACGACGCCAATGGGCAGGCTGCAAGCGATCCAGATGCATGGCTTGAAAATGGCGGCGTCGTATCGATGACCATCAAGAGCCCAGATGGAAAAGAACAGATCAATGTTGCCGGTAAGGTCGTTTGGGTCGAAGAGAAGAAACGTTACGGAGTTGCATTTGAAGGTGCAGACACGAGCGTCCTCAACTCAATCGGAAGATGGACCGCAAGCTTGCTGAAGGCCTCTTAATTACCGGATACCCGGTATGCCGGTAGACCGGTATTCGAGATATCCGGAATATCCAGTATCCCAGAATGAAGAAAACAGTCGCCCAAAAGGTAGCTGTTTTTTTTGATCGATCAGCTGCTGACGGATTCCTTTTTCGAGACGTAATCTTCGCGGATCCAATTTCTGATCCGCTTATGCAGATCATCGGAACATCCGAAAAACACGAAATGACATTTGTACGTCGGCTCGTTGCCGCCCGTCGAGACCGAAGCAACGCAACGGGCGAGGACGCCGTCGTTGGTTTCGCCAAACAGTTTCGAGAAAAAGCGCATGAAAACTCGCGGCTTGAACGGCGTTGGATATCGAACGGTAAGGCCGAATTCTGATAGTTCTTCGAGTGGGATCGACTTGCACACCTGCGCGGTCAGTTCGCATGGAACAAACGGAGAACTCTCGAGCATCACGGCTCTCGAGAATTGCGGCAATGCGATCGACATTTTGTCGGTAAGTGTTTTTCGGTCGAAAGGTTTATAAATAAAATCGCTGATTCCGCGGTGAGTATACTGCGTAGGTAAAACCGTCGACTCTTCGTCAGCGAGAATAAATATTTTTGGTGGTGGTTCGGTCGCTGCGATAACCTTGGCGCGCACGAGTGCGTTGTGCAGACCTTCCAGCCACTCGCCTGGCTCGGCACGAATTAAACCGCCGTCGATGATAAGAGCATCGAAACGGTATTGGTCCGGAGTCGCACCTTTTGCGACAAGCCGGTTAAGATCGAGCCACGCTTCGCGTTCAATTTGCTTAAGATCCAAACGCAGTTCGGCTTCCTGCTCAGTTGCGAGATTCGCTGCTTTATAGCGTCCTTTGACTTCCGCGTAAACAG
>JAYSST010000783.1:0-2425 GCA_043720435.1 Bdellovibrionales bacterium | reverse complement strand
GTGTGGCAAGCAGCCACATAACCAAGAAGAACGCCATCATCGCTGTCATGAAGTCCGCGAACGCAACTTTCCAGGCGCCGCCGTGTGCGCCGCCGCTGACTACTGTTATCTTTTTGATGACGATCGTCGCTTTTTTCTCAGCCATGTTTCATGAAGTACCGCGATTAAGCAGCCTTCTTAGCTCCTTTAGCGGCGTTATCTACTTCTGCAAACGTTGGTCGATCGTTTGGCAAAATAGTACGACGTGCAAATTCAACACATACCAACGGAGGCGAACCGCGCTGAAGCGCAATCAGTGCCGCTTTGATGACTTCGAGATAACGACCTTCAGCTTCGATGTCGTTATTCATTTTCGTTACAGTTGGACCTACGAAACCGTAGCAGGCCAAGACTCCAAGAAACGTTCCGACGAGAGCGGCACCGACCGACTTACCGATAACTTCGGTACCTTGATCTAACAACCCCATCGTATGAACGATACCCAAAACGGCAGCGACGATCCCGAGACCCGGAAGAGCTTCAGATATTCCGTTGAGACCATGCGAAGCAGCGTGCTCTTCAGTGTGCGCCGCTTTGATATCGCCAGTCAGAAGATCATCGACATCGTACTGCGATAGATCCGCAGACAAAGTAATCTTCATCGTGTCGCACAAAAAGTCGACCGCGTGATGATTCTTCAGGAACGATGGGTATGCTTTGAAAATCTCAGATTTCTCTGGTTCTTCGATGTGTCTTTCAACTGCTTGCGGACCGTCCTTACGGAAGATTTGGAAGAGTTGAAACAGCAACTGCAATAAATCCAGGTAGTCTGACTTTGAAGGTCCCTTGCCGACCCAACCTTTTATCGCCAATTTAATTCCAGTCTTTATCGTGGATATCGGATTACCAATAATCCAGCCACCAAGAGCTGCTCCGCCGATGATGACGACTTCTGAGGGCTGCCATAATACATACAGATGTCCGCCGTGAGCCGCGAAGGCTCCGAACACGCACACGATTACGATTAACGCTCCAACTATCCCCATGGGCTCACCTCAATCTTCGTTTCGGTTACTTTGAGATTGGTGTTGATAAGACCAAGACTTTTTGAGACTTCAGTCTGGGGGATTAGCCGTTGCGACGTGAAACAGACGATGCCTTAAAACCGACCGCTCTCTTCTTTCATGGTCTGAATACGTACCATGATGATCTGCTGCACCTTGGTCCAGTGAATCTCGGCCGGATGGATCAGCACATCAAACCAGCCCTCGAGAATCGCGGCATCCGTTTGCATTCAATAGACGGGATCGGATCCGGTTCGCCCGAAGCGCAGGCGCGACACGCGTGTACTCAAATCGCCAAGTCTTTCGACTTAAAAAATGGCACACGCGTATCGTTGCTTGGCAATTCGATGGGCGGGCTCGTGACTCGTGCCCTCGCACATTTATGGATGAGCGAGCCGTCGTTGAACCCCCGCGAATTGAAAGTCGAGAAGCTGATTTCCTGGGGAACTCCACATGCGGGGTCCCCCGCCGCTGAATGGTTTTTCAACCGAAACAATGAGACCTTTCGCCACTACACTTCATCGTCACTTCAAAGATTCAACGACCGATACCCGTTAGGTGCCTACGCGCCTGAATATTACTTTGAGTGCTTGGCCACCTGGCGCGATGTTTCGCCTTATTTTTGGGGCGTGCATACTCTGATGAACGGAATTCAGACGACCGCTGTGAGCGATGGTTTTATGCATGTTGAAAGTCAGAAGTGGGGGGAGTCTGTCGGAACGTTCGTACTCGACCACTTCGGCCAGACCGGTTTCGATGCAATACTTCCACTGCCGAGCCAACGGGTGAGGTCCAGACTTGAATTTTCGAAGCTGTGCGATCGTATGGCTACGCTTATTAAGAACGCGTGAACTACGCCCAGAAGCCCTCACCAAAGATGCTCAGAGGTCGAGGATTTCGTCTCAATTGCTTCGTAACGATACATGCTATATTCAGAACTCGAGCTAAGATGCCGAAAAGTCTCGGGTGAGGTCAAAGATGGAATTTGCATCATTCAAGTCGAGCATCAAAACCAGTGCATCGCTGTTACTAGCTTCGGTTTCCGTTGTTATCGGGCTTGCCGCAGTCAGCGCGGGTGCGGTCGAAGAAGCGCCGCTGAAAGCCCAAGCTCGGTTTGAAGTGCAAAATTCAGAATCAAAAGAAGGCAACGTCATCATCGAGATCCAACTCGTTGAACCGTACAAGGCTTACGCGGACCGTTTTAAACTTGTCGTTGAAGAACCACCCGACGCGACACTCGAACAGTTTAAACTGACTCCGATCGTTCAGTTTATGGACACCTTTTCTAAAAAGATGAAAGACGGCATTAAACGTAACGGCACAATGACGGCCAAGTTGTCGTTGAAAACAGCCGATGCTAAATCAGTTAAACTGAAACTGAC
>JAYSST010000782.1:0-2427 GCA_043720435.1 Bdellovibrionales bacterium | reverse complement strand
TATTGAAGCTTAAATAGTAAACGGAGCAAATCTACTTCGTACGATTCTTGTTAACTAGCTATTTCAAGATAAATAAGCCGTAGATGAAGTTCTGCTCGGCTGCCCATGGTGTCATGTGCACCTTCCGCTCGAGACGAATAATATCGAAATTCGAGCCGACCGCTTTCACCAATCCGTTTTCGTCATATCGCATAACTTCAAGGCCACTGCATTTACTTGGTCCTGAGTCAGAGAATGTGGCCACGATAAGTTTTCCGTTCGGAAGCAGTGAGGAGCGCACCGATTCGAAGTATCGTTTTCTTGCATTCGAGTCGGTAAGAAAATGAAAGACGGCTCGGTCGTGCCAAAGTGCAAACGGTCGCGGTGCGGTGAACGCGGTTACGTCTCCTTCAATCCATTCAACTAGAGACTGGCGTACACCTAAACGCGTTTTTGAATGGTGCAATGCGGTCGAGGAAATATCCATCACCGCCGGGAGTTTGTAGCCTGCGTTCAAGAGATGATCGACGAGGACCGAGGCTCCCCCACCAACATCGACAACGCCATCCTTTCGATCGGGAACCACTTCCAGTATCCAATCGATCGATGGCGATGGGGTCGACTGCGTCCAGCTGGTCTGCGCTGATGACTTCGTTTCGTAAACCTTATCCCAATGTGCTTTGGTCATAAAAATTGCTCCACAATCTGTTACCCTTACTTTTTCTCCGGTTGTTTTGTCTTGTCGCCGCTGTGATCCTTCGTATGATCCTTATGTCCATCGCAATCGCATTCAGTTTCAGGCTTCCCACATTCAGCGCACATCTCGACTTTTTTCTTGCGCGACTTTTTTTCCGTTCCGGTCAAAACCTTCACGGCCTTTTCGGTCGGTTCTGTTTTCGCTTCTTGAGCGGAAGATGATGCGCCAATGGCAAATAAGGCGGCTACTGCTAGGATTGTGAGTTTCATTATTTCTCCTTAGGAATCGGTTCTTGTTTCGTGTCCAAACTTCAAAATCTGCTTTTCGAATGTCGAGTATAGGGCCGGAAGCACAATGAGCGTTAGGATCGTTGACGAAATTATGCCGCCAATGACCACAGTCGCTAGCGGCCGCTGAACTTCGGCACCCATGCCCGTCGACAATGCCATCGGTAAAAAACCGAAGACATCGACTAACGCAGTCATCAAAACGGGTCGAAGCCTCAAGGCCGTCCCTTGCCTCACGAGCTCAAGGCCAGAGATGCCTCGTGCTCTAAGCTCATTAAAGTAGTTCACAAGTACGACGCCGTTGAGAACTGCGATCCCCGACAGCGCGATGAAACCGACTCCAGCCGAAATACTAAATGGGATGCGCGCAATCATGAGCCCCAGAACTCCTCCGACCAGCGCCAACGGAACGCAGAGAAAGATGAGAGCCATCTCGACGACATTCTTAAACGCCGCGTAGATCATGAGCAGTACCAGCAGGAGCGCAACCGGCCCAAGAATCGACAGACGATCTTTTGCTTCATTAAGGTTCTTAAAATTTCCGCCCCACTCCATGTAATAGCCTGGCGGAAGTTTCACTTCTTCTTGCACCTTAGCCTGTGCTTCTTCCACAAACGACTCTGTATCGCGGCCTCGAGGGTTAACCAACACCGCGATCCGGCGCCTCGTTTGTTCGCGACTAAATGAGCTGAAAGCCTCGACAAATTTTAGCGATGCCATCTCGTTCAACGGAAGCGTTGCTCCGCCTGCAATTCCCACGGGAAGATTTTTGATTGAATCAACGTCACTTCTTGTTTCATCGTTCAGTCGGATGACAATCGGGTACTTCTTCATTCCATCATAAAAAGTTCCAACTTCATGCCCGCCCATTCCGACCGCGACCGCTTCTAAAACTTCCTTTGATGAAACACCGAGGCGCCGCAATTTTTCTTTGTCAGGAGAAACGTCAAGAACGGTCACGGTACCCTTAGCCTCAAGCTCAACATCGCCAGCTCCCGGGACCTTCTGGATCACAGCTAAAGCTTGTTCAGCAATTTCCGTAATTTTGACCTGATCCTCTCCGAAAATTTTCAGCGAAACGTCGGCCCTGGTTCCTTCCATCAGTTCGTTGAAGCGAAGTTGAATGGGTTGGCTAACCAAAACCCGTTGCCCAGGTGCACGCGCCTCAAGCTCGGCGACTATTGCAGCCACGAGCTCGTCTTTTGTTCTGCGTGCCCCGTTAACAATGGGCCACTTGTCGTGTGATTCGAGCATCAAATAGGTATCCGCGATATTGGGTCCCATCGGATCAGTTGATATTTCGGCGGTCCCAATGCGCGTAAAGACATCTTTGATTTCAGGGAATTCTCGAATGATGCCTTGCGATTTTTCTTCAAGCGCAACGGAGTGAGAAATCCCGACCGTCACCGGACGAATGAACTGAATCGCGAGTGAACCTTCATTGAGCTGCGGAAGAAATTCTCC
>JAYSST010000781.1:0-5993 GCA_043720435.1 Bdellovibrionales bacterium | reverse complement strand
TTCCGCCAAAGACGACGATTAAGGAGTGGCCGATAATGTAATCGCTCGCTTTTACGTCACCGGCACCCAAGACCATGACGATGACAAAGGCGACGAGTCCGATCGGTAATGTCATCATGGCTTATTTTCCTCCAACAGCTTGAGCATCTGCTGACCGTGCTCGTTGGCCGGATAGCGCTTCAAGCCTCGCTCGACGCTTTCTTTCGCTCCTGCGAGATCGCCCTTTACGAAGCGTAAGGAAGCGCGCAGCAAATGGTAGTACTCAAGACTCTTAATGCGCTCGAGTTCAGCCAAAGCTTTTTCCGCAGCAGGAATATCTTTTTGCGAGATCGCGATCTGGAATTTGATCAGCTGGTCGATCGCTTCGGTCATCTTGGTTTCGAGCTCGCGCTCTGCAACTGCAGAAGGCCACATCGCAACTTCGGGCATCTTGACGCGAACCATTTCTTGCCCGTTTTTCACATCGATCGGAACGACAAGCATCGGGACTTTCCCCTTGGCGCTAATCCAATAAATCGTATCTTCGGCGAGGTTGATCGAAGCGCCAGGCTTGTGCGCTTCGGTTTTGCCGAGCCCCGTGCGATTCGGAACAGAAACTTCTACGGGATGCGTAAATTGTAACTTCACAGCGCGCGTATACGCTGGCACTGGCGCAAATAAAAATGCGCTAAGTACGGCGATCAATATCGCCAGATGGAAATTTGTTTTTCTCAAACTTGATATCATCCATGTCTCTTATCGACACGGGCTTAAGGATTGCTGAATAGTTTCCTAGAGGTAGGTCCAAAACTAAGCCTCGGTCTGATCGAGTCGAGTCTGCTCTCGATCCGGACGCTGCACTTAAGGCTAGAAACGCGCTTTTAAGCGGCGGATGAAAGCACCAAACCAGGTCGATCCGTGTTGTGAGATGCGCTGATTAACGACGTTTTCAACAACTTCCGCACGAACCGCCCCTTCGATTAATACACCGTCGATCCATATCGTAGGATTTGCAACAATCCCGGCTTTTCGCGAGTAAACCAATTGTTTCGCGAGCAGCGCTTTGCTTTTGCCACCCGTGAAACATTCTTTAAGTTTTTCGTCGCTCAATCCGTGTTCTTTCGCCCACTTATAAAACGAACTTTCATCTGATTGAAACGCTGTTGGCGCAAATTCTTTGATGAATGGTAGTGAAGCGCCCTGCTTCTGATCTTCTACGCAAAGTGCGCCTTCAGCTAACATGTTTGCTATGCCATCGGATTCGCCAAATGTGTGAATCCAATTGAGCTTCAAATGCCCTGCATGTTTTTCCATGATTTGACTTACGAGTCCGATGAACTGCGAACAATCGGGACAAGTAGTTCCAGCGAAAGCGACAATCGAAATGGGTGCATCTGAAACGCCGATATCTGGCGTCCAAGACTGATCAAGTTTCACATTGGCGTACGGTTCGCGAAAGGCGACTTTGATCGGACCCGAAAGCAAGTTTTCTGCTACGTAGTTTTCAAGTTCCTGCTGTTCTTTTCGTTGAGTCAGGCTCGAAATAAACTGCGCGCGATTTTCAGGAGTTAATTCGGATTGGGTGAATCCGATGTGTGTCAGATACGACTGAAGCTCTGCTTCAGTGATTTCAACTTTCCGGCCACCAAGAACTTTTTCGTTCACATATTCTTGCAGTGGTTTTCCTGCTTTGGTTGCTTCTTCGTTTAAGAGGACTCGCGAGATCTGACTATTGAATTGTGAAGCTACTTCTGAAAAACGTCGTTTCTCGATCGATTGCAAAACGAAGTGATCGTAATCGATGTCGTCGCGCGTGACTGTGACTGCGGCCAGTTTACCTAGCAGTTTCGCGTCTTCCGATTTCAGATATACGACTTCGAGACCGGGTCTAGGTTTTCGTCCCAAGCGTGATAACAATGGCTCAAGTTTCGTCACCGTTTTTGGCAAGTAAATTTCAACGACACTAGATTTCGTTTCTACAGCACCGCTGTTTTTCTCAATGGCTTTCAAATACACAAGCCCGATCATCACTTCATTTTCTTGCCGCGCAAGGTCTTTCAGAACTTCGGACTTGTCGAGAATCTGATTGAAAGTGATTTTATTGCCATTCACTTCTGCGAGAATCTCGGGCGATTCAAATTTCGTCGTTTCATAACGGATTTTTGAGTTTTCGAGTGCAAATCCCGCTTCGTGTTTCTTTGTGCATCCGGAAGCTAAAATCGTTGTCGCGGCTAAAACAAGCAATGCACCGAAAACCGGGAATGACTTCACCACTGAAAACCTCCAACCAAAATACCCAGGTGTAACTAGACAAGTTTGCCGCCCTCAAACGAGAGAAGCAACCCGCCAAAATTCGAGGCGAATCGCTACGACTTCAGTCTAGTGGAAGATAGTCCTTCTGTTTAGTCTTTCTGGGCGAAACCAGAGACCGGAACGGCTTGTGGAAGCACAAAGTTCGATGGAGCGCCGAAGGCGTTGTACTGGTTGTTACCCCAGCATCGGATATATCCCGCACTTGTACGGCCGCAGGCCTTGTAGCGACCAACTTGAACGGTAACGTAAGTCGTTGCTCCGTCAACTGCTGTTGGCGACGTCCAATTTGCAGTGCTGGTTCCAGCGACACCTTGTGAGTTGCCGCCCCAGCAATAAACAGTTCCAGTTGATCTGACGGCGCAGGTATTGAAGTCGCCCGCCGAAACCTTGAGGTACGTATTTCCCGCGTCAACCGCTGTTGGTGCCGTTCGCTGTGTCGTGGTTCCGTCACCGATGCGTCCGTCGGCGTTGTTGCCCCAGCACTTAAGTGCTCCTCCGGTCGTGATACCGCAAGTATGACTCTCGCCTGCTGCAACTTCAGAGTAAAGCGTTCCACCATCTCGTGTTGTCGGTACACCAACATTTGTAGCCGTTGTCACGCCGTCTCCCTGACGACCGTTCAACTGCGAACCCCAACACTTCAGAACTCCGCCAGTGGTCACTCCGCAGGCGTGTGTAAATCCGACGGCGACATTCGAATACGAAACACCGCTATCGATAATTGTCGGCGAGACCACATCGATCGTCGAGTTGTTTCCTACCTGCGAATTTCCATTTTCTCCCCAGCACTTGAGGACGCCTGTAGACGCGACGATCGCACATGTCGTCTCGGCACCAGCTGCGATGACTGAATAGTTGCTCGCGCTATCGACCGCAACCATCGTGCTTGTCGTGATGTTCGCGCCATTGTATGCGGAGTTTCCTGCACAGAAGAGTTTTCCATTCGATCTGATGGCGCACATGTGATTTCGGGCGCTCGCAACCATCGAATAGTCGTTCTGCGCATCGACCCAAGTGTAGGCTGCTACGTCAGGAGTCGAACCAATGCCAAGTAAGCCTGAAGAGTCGACGGAACCTACGCAACGAAGTTTTCCACCAGCGATCGCGCACGTCGCACGACTCGAACCCGAGCCGCGATCGACACTTGTGAACACTCGTGTTCCATCATACAACGACGCAGTCGTTCGAAGCACTGACGGTCTTCCGTCGCCAGCGTACGAGTAGAGCTCGCGCTCGCCACCCTGTAATACTCGCTGAGTCGTCGTTCGTGCCCACGATTGGTTGTATGCGACCGAGACATCGCTGAAACTCGTGCCGCTTTGGACGATTGTCATAGACGTCAGAGTTGCCGGGAGTCGATCGAACAATGTTCCGTGGTCCACTCGACCTGTACACTTCAAAACGTTGCCGGTTGTGACTCCGCAAAGGTTTTCGAGTCCCAGACTTATTTTTGAATAACTGACGCCAGAGTCAACTGCTGTTGGGCTTGTGACGCCTGAAGTTCCGCCGAGACCAATGCGGCCGCTGGTATTTAAACCCCAACACTTAATTGCATTGCCGGTCGTTCGACCGCAAGTTTCCGACAACCCTGATACGACCTGGGCGTAAGCAACGCCTACGTCGATCATCGTGCCTACGGCCGAGAAACCGCCGGTGCCGCCTGTTCCAGTTTTGCCGTCAGCGTTTTCACCGAAGCAAGTCATCACACCACCGGTCGTCTGGATCGCGCAAGTGTGGAAGTAGCCAGGAGAAACTGCAGAGTAATTGACTGCGACATCGAGGGCAAACGGCGTCGTTCTATCTGCACCGTTAGATCCTGTTACTTGACGACGACTGTTATTTCCCCAGCAAAATAGCTTCGAAGTGCTCGAGAGTGCGCAGGTATGGTAACTTCCTGCAGTGACCGATAGAACTCCCGTTCCAATATTTGTTGTAACTGAGATCGGCGAAATTCGAGTCGTGGTCGAGTTGTCACCAAGTTGTCCGAATGCGTTCGTTCCCCAGCATCGGATAGTCCCCGCGGCATCGGCGCCGCCGGCCGCGGTGACTGCGCATGCATGTTCGTAACCGATCGAAACACCCGAGAAGTTGTTGCTCGCGTCGACTGCGACATACGTCGCTCGGTCTGTTGACGTGCCGTCACCGACGTAGCCGCCCTGGCCCATACAGAAGAGTTTGTTCGCGTACGTAATGTAGCATGCGGCGCGCAAGCCGGCGCCTGGCCCCGACGGCATCGCGACTGGAGCTGTCGCAGTTTGGTCATCATCCAAGATCATCACGCGATGGAGAATCTTTCCGGCGACGTGTGCGTAAGCATAATCGCTATCCGTCAACGAGATATCGAGGAACTTATCTTTTTCAGCCGTACCGTTGTTTGGAAGGGTGAACGTGATATTCGCCGTTGTCGACGACGCAGGAATCGTCACGGTGCCTGTCGAAGAAATACCAGAAGTGTGCGTGCCGTTAACGGCTGTACCGGCTGTGGTGTAACTGACTATCACGGCGAACTGTTTCGAGCTCGACATTGTAACCGGAACTGTAACCGTTCCGCCATTTTCTGTGACGTATTGAGAATCAGTGTTGAATGTTACCGTAACGTCGGTCGCGTCGAAGAGGTAAGTCACTGGCGTTGCAGTACAAGAACTTGCGTTGCCAGCTAAATCGACGGCCTTTGCATAGTAAGTGTAAGTTCCCGCTGCACCGATTGTTGGAAGAGTGATGTCAACATTCGGTCCATACTGAGCGGCCAATGAAGTCACTAAAGTTGTGCAGGCCGCATTGCTGTAGATCGAGATGTCGTCGCTCGAGAAAGTGCCGTTCACGCGCATCACGGGAGCTGCGACATATGATGGAGATACTCCAGGACTGAAGTTCGCAATCGAAGTCATGATTGGGAACACAGTATCTCGAACAAACGATACGGTCGAAGTCGAACATGCCGACGTCGATCCCGCCGTGTT
Source organism: Bdellovibrionales bacterium (assembly GCA_043720435.1). Taxonomy (GTDB): domain Bacteria; phylum Bdellovibrionota; class Bdellovibrionia; order Bdellovibrionales; family JAMPXM01. Next base: position 741 of record JAYSST010000781.1, on the reverse strand, counting down.
CGAACGGTTCGCATAGAAGTTCCAAGTTTGATCAACCGAAATTGTATTCCAAGTCAGATCGATCGTCGTATTTCCTGGAGCAACCGTTCCGCTCGCGACTTGCGCCGTACAAATCGAATCTGTGAAGAGACGAACGGTATCGCCGACAACGTTCCCGGCGACCTGAATCGTCGCGGTGCTCGTATTTGCATAGGTGGTCGAAGGCACCAGTCGTGTCAACAATGTCGGCGCGTTCGGAGCCGTCGCTGTACCCGAAACCGCTTTCAGGATTTGTTTCGTCACGACGCCATCGTAATAATTGATTTTCACGTCGTCGGCTTTTACACCCGTTGTCGATGGTAAGAATCGAATCTTAACAGTACACGAACTCGCACCTGGAAGAATTGTTCCGCACGTTGCACCCGTACCTGGGTATGTACCGCCAGCGAATGTGAACGCGGCGTCTGTAAATGCGACCGCAGCCATCGACGTGGCCGAGACGGACCCGGCATTTTCGATCGTGAAAGTTTGATCGAGCTGGAATCCAGTTTCTAGAGTACCGAAACTATAGCTCGATGTAGGATTAAACGCGAGAACGGCAGCAGTGTAGCTCGTGCCAGTCAATCCACGAGTCGCGGTCTGAACCGCGAGTCCATCGTTATAGCCAATGCTGACTGTCGCGTTGTGAGTATTTGTCACCGTCGGAGCAAACGTAATGACAATCGTACATGTCGTGCTGCCGCCGGCGAGGGTAGCTCCGCA
>JAYSST010000780.1:0-5995 GCA_043720435.1 Bdellovibrionales bacterium | reverse complement strand
TCGGTTTGGCTGCGCCGAAGCGCTTGCCTCATCTTCGCGCTGTTCGCTTTTGCGATGTTTCAACATATGATTCCGGGATTCCATAACGTTCTCGTCTTCGACAAAATCCAGTTCTCACCCGATGCAATCCCGTTCACGATGTATCTGAATTTTGATAAACTGCTCGTCGGCGTCATCATTTACGCCTCACTGCCTATCAGAAAACCGGAAAGATCGCGGTGCCCATACTCGCGCACTTCCTTTTAAACGCGGCCCACTTTTTCTTCTTCACCTATCCGGCACTCGCGACCCGCTGATTCTTTTTCGGAACACATTGATCCAAATTCGCCGGACCGACTGGTGACAAGAGCATCGCGGGAAAACTAGTTCTCCCTTTATGAAACTTTTAATCCTATTGATTCTCGTGATCATCGGTTACTCGGTCAGCGGACAGGCCCAGGAAGAAACTAATCCGCGATATGAAATCGCCGTTACGCCGCTGTTTGGATACTCGTCCTCGAACGGGCTCGCGCTCGGAGCCAATTTGGGTATCGGTTATACGCTCGCCGGCCGCTGGCAAGTCGTCTCAACATTTGCTTCCTACGCCTACACTAGGTCGGGCGCAGGCCGTTCTGAATACACCGCCGGTTTTCAGTACAACTTTTCGCAAGACTTTCGTGCTTCAAGTTTTCTTGGAGCAGGATGGGGCGAAGAGGAATCGTTCGACTCGGCTCGCCGACCTTACCTGTACGTTCGCTACGGTTACCGATGGTTAATCTCAAAAGGCTCTGGTGTTAGCTGGGCGCCTACGATCACAGTGGGGCAAACTTACAACGAAGGTAACCGTACTACGGGAAATAAAGTCATCGGATACATCGAACCGCTACGGTTCTCGAAGTCGTTCTAATGCCTTCCGTTGTGACAGGAATGCGCCCACGGGCTGGAAAAAGTTGCTCGGCCCGTTTTGCAAAGCGCCTTAGAGACTAAAGGATTGGGCGCTGACCTCCGGCACGCGTCTTCCAATGAAAGGCACGCTGAAGCGAGGTCACCGTGCAACCCAGTTCGAAAACCGAGACGATCAAAATACTCATTACCGGCATCGCACTGGCTTGCGCTGTCACAGCTTGTGGTTCATCAGAAGTAAATGCGCCAGTTGTTGGAGCAGTGGCCGCGCAGGCGACCGCGGTGACTCCCGAGTTGAAAGAAATGCGACATCGTCGCAGTGAATGTCCTCGCTCAATTGAGGGAGTATGGACCACTCGAACTCAAAGCGGTGCCCCGGTCGATTTAACCTATCGGTTTGAGGGGCCAGCTTTGATCGAGCAGGCGTCGAATCGTTCGGCTGCCGATCGAATGGTTTACGATGGTCGAATTCATCAACTGCCAGACGAAGGTGGAATGCGCTTTTGGTACGTCGGAGCCTGCCAAAACAAAATGGCTATTTCTCAGATGTGGTCGACTAACGGAACTCAGGTCGTGAAAATTGACGCGATGGTTGTCAACCGAAGAGGCGGACGCCTTGGAGTCGGCAACGAACTCAACGGCTACAAAATTCCATTCATGCATATCTACGAACGCAAAAATTTAGAGAATCCAAACTAACGTTCGTCCTCTTCTTCCTCTTCGTCTTCTTCCTCTTCGTCCGCATCGTCCTCGCCGGAATCGATGTCTGTCAATTCATCGAGGTCGTCTGCATTTTTTGCTTCAACACGGAAGAGCCAACCGTCACCGTATGGATCTTCAAAAATAAGCTGAGGATTTTCAACGACGGCAGCGTTGATCTCTACGACCTTGCCGTCGACCGGGCTGTACAGATTCAGCGGGCCAGATTCAGTTTCGATTTCGCCACAGACTTCGTCGGCCGCAATGTCATCACCTTCAGATGGTAAATTGACAGCAGAGACTTCTGCTAATTCCTCAAGACCTTCTTCGCTGATTCCAATGGTGACCGAACCGTCTTCCACTTGCAGCCACTCGTAAACCATAAATGGAATGAATTCTTCTTTCACCGGAAACCTCCACCGCTCGGGGAATATCAGGGCGCAGCATAGCCATGAGAGCCGGTGGCGAGAAGCACAATTTTCCATTATCGTTGCAAGGTCAGATATGTGGAGGCGCAGCGCCAATGATTTCAGAGGAACTCGATTTTCAGTTTGACGTCGAAAAACTACGTGCGCACGTCGTCGAGAAGGTCCTGCCATTGACTCCGCACATGGTCGGTCAATTCTTTGGTGGCTGGAGCGTGACGTCGTCGACTGGGTCGTATCTCGACGGTTGGGCGTCGGGAGAACGCGCATTCGAGCCTACTTTTATGCCCGGCTCCAGCATGGAGGAAAAACTGGCTGCGCTTGGCGTAAAACGCGCATCGGGCTATGTAACTCCAACCGAAATTTGCACCGGATACTTGAGCGAAGTCATGCAGTCCATTCGTGATGCAGGGCTAACACCCATGCGCGCGCGGCTTTCGCTGCTGAAGGGTGGCGGAAGAAGTTCTTTGCACCGGGACGGAAAAGATTCCGAATATAGTGTGCGGCTGCACGTGCCAATCATAACCAGTGAGCAATGTCTTTTTTCGTGCGAAGAAGGCGCCGTGCATCTTCCTGCAAACGGAAGAGCCCACTTGTTGCGAGTGAATCGGATGCATCAAGTTTTTAACGGCGGCGAAGCGGACAGAATCCATCTGATCATGTCCGTGATAGATACAGCGGGCGTATCGAAGTTCCATCGTCGGGCGTAAATCAAATTACACGGAAGCTGAAACCGGCGCTTGGCGGACGTGATTCCAAATGCCCTCATGATAACGACGCCAACGTTTTCTGCGTTCGATATCGAGGCGACCTACCAGGCGCTCCTGAATCGCGACATCCTCGCTGAAAAATACCTGCCGGACGCTGTCTGCATCAAGGCCTAGCGAACGAAGATGCGGATAGATCCAGATGTCATTCGCAAGTCCGGTAATACCCTGATTGAGTTTCTGCCATCTTTCGACAAATATTTGTGAGAGTTCTTCGGCCTCGTGCAAATCCATGGTGGCGTGTTTCCAATAAGTCGGATTGAACGAGACTTGCTCGAATCCATATTTCTCGGGGTTACGAGAATAATCGGCGTAGTCCGTCACCTTGCCATCGAGATCAGCTTGATATGGAGCTAATCCGAGCGAACCCACATTGGCAAAATGCAAACAGCGATTTTCCATTAGCCAATCAACTTCGCGCAACCACGACGCTCGCGTTTCTCCGGGTAGCCCCGCGATGAAGGATCCCGTAATCAGACATTGGTCGCCGAAGTCGCGATAAAATCCTTTTAAGAAAGCCTTGATCTTATCGGGGTGTGTACCTTTTCCAGCTTTTCTGGCGACGTCGTAATCGAGACTTTCGATTCCCCAGTATAAACCCTTTGCGCCGCTTTCAACCATCAAACGCGCCGTCTCGGGAAATTTAACGGCGACGTCAAAACGTGCGTATGACACCCACTCGATCTTGAAAGGCAGACTTTTGATAAGACTGCAGACCTCTTCGACCTTGGCGCGACTGTCGTTGAAGCAGTCATCCGCAAAGTGATAAAACTGCGTGCCATTTTGTTCGTAGTTGTCGATAAATTCAGCTCGCAGATCATCGGCCGACTTTCGAATGCCTTCCTTCTTATCATAGTGACAGAACTTGCAGTTGAACGCGCAACCACGCGCAATTTCGATAGGAAGCGCTTCGCCGGGATAAATATTCCAGTGAGCAAACCATCCATGTTTTGGGCAAAGTTTCGGCTGCTTGTAGGTCGACAGAAGGTCGATAACTTTTCGTCCACGCCGCTCGACCCAATGAGGTTCGCCGCGAGTACTAAGATCATTGATGACCTGAGGAAACACGAGGTCCATTGCTCCGAGAGCAACGTAATCAATGTTTTTCACTTCCTTCTGAGCATGGTGCAAAAACATCCAGGCCTTCGCGCCGCCAACGACAATCTTTGCCATCGGAGCTTTTCGAGCGATCACGTCTTTCAACCTACCAAACCAGGCATTGAGCGCCTCGATGTCAGGATCGATGATTCCCATGTCAGTATAGTTGTTTAGGCGTGCTCGACGACGCTGAAACTTCACAACATTTATATGATGAGCGGGCGGAGTTAGAAAAGTAGTAGAAATTCCTACGGCAATGAAATCGGGCGTTAGCATCGACTCGAGCAATTCAAAAAAATCATCGAATTTAAAAAAGTGGTCGAGCACGACAGTGTGTATGCCTGCCTGTTCGAGTGCGTGCGCGATGCGGTACGGGCCCAGGTATCGAGGGGCTCCACCAACGTGAGTTGTATTATCGGTGATTAGCAGCACGCTCGCCAGACAGCCCCCTCTTTGCGTACCGGAAATGTTACGTCTCGTTACAGCCGTGGGTCTATAAATTTTCAAGGCGAAGCGGCTGGTCGGGCCGCTGCATTGCGCAGGACCCAGCAGCCTTGATTATTAGAGGTCGAAGTACAAGAGGAACTCGTAAGGAGTCGGACGCTGTTGCATCGGGATGACTTCTTTCGAGTATTTGTAGTCGATCCACGTATCGAGGAAATCTTCAGAGAAGACGTCGCCCTTTCGGAGGAAGTTTCCACCTTCCTTAAGATTCTCGAGTGCACGATCAAGCGTTGCCGGAACCGAAGGAACGTTCGCAAGTTCCTGCGGACTTAAACCATAAATGTCCTTATCGAGCGGAGCGCCTGGGTCGATCTTGTTCTGAACACCATCGATTCCCGCCATCAACAGAGCTGCAAGGCAAAGGTAAATGTTTGCCGCTGGATCTGGAGTTCGGAATTCAATACGTTTCGCTTTCGGACTTGTTCCAGTGTTTGGAATTCGGATAGCGGCGGATCGGTTGCGGTAGCTGTACGCAAGACGGGTTGGGGCTTCGAAACCAGGAACCAATCGCTTGTATGAATTCGTCGATGGGTTTGTGATCGCGCACATCGCTGGAGCGTGCTTCAGAATTCCACCCATGAAATGCAGCGCCGTTTGCGAAAGACCCGCGTACTTATCGCCTGCGAAGAGTGGTTGTCCGTCTTTCCAAAGCGACATGTGACAGTGCATACCCGAACCGTTGTCGCCGAAAATTGGTTTCGGCATGAACGTCGCCGTTTTGCCGTGACGACGAGCCACGTTTTTCACGATGTACTTGAACCACATCATGTTGTCTGCCGTTTCCAGCATCTTGTCGAACTTCCAGTTGATTTCGCCTTGAGCCGAACCAACCTCGTGATGCTGACGCTCAACGATCATTCCGACTTTTTCCATCTCGAGACAGATCTCGGTGCGGATGTCGTGCAAAGTATCATGCGGCATTGTTGGGAAATAACCCTCTTTGAGGCGCGCTTTGTAGCCGAGGTTTCCGCCTTCGTCGCGACCGCTATTCCAATGTGATTCATCCGAATCGATCGAGTAGAAAGCGCCTTGCTGATTTTGCTCGTACTGAATGTTGTCGAAGATAAAAAATTCGGCTTCTGGTCCGAAGTAGGCTGTATCTGCAATGCCTAAAGACTTCAGGTACGAAACCGCTTTTTTGGCAATTTGACGTGGGTCGCGATTGTACGGTTCGCCAGTTTCTGGAACGTGTACATCGCAAAGAAGGGAGAGAGTTGGAACTTCCATGAAAGGGTCCATACGCGCAGTCGTCGGATCCGGTTTAATCATCATGTCGGACTCGTGGATATTTCTCCATCCGCGAATCGAACTGCCGTCAAACATGAGTCCGTTCTCAAAAACTGAAGGCTCAAGTTGGTGCAGCGGGATCGTAAAATGCTGCCACATTCCTGGAAGGTCGATGAACTTAAGGTCCACCATCTTCGCGCCATTTTTCTTAGCGAACTCGATGACTGCTGCCGGTGTCATAGTCTCTCCTGTGTGACACGGTTAAGTACCCTGCTAGAATTAAAGCGCGCTTTCATCGCGGTCGCCTGTGCGAACGCGAAGAACGCTTTCGACATTGAAAACAAAAATCTTACCGTCACCGATTTTCCCGGTGCGTGCGGCCTTCGCGATCGC